>NZ_NOLI01000079.1:0-37466 GCF_002245975.1 Nostoc sp. 'Peltigera membranacea cyanobiont' 213
ACTCAACCTACTCAAGCTGCAATTGCAAATGCGTCAACTAACGGTAATGGCACAACTCCTTTGCTGCAATAATCCACACCTACTTAAACAAGAAACTAGATCCCCGACTTTTTAGAAAAGTCGGGGATCTTTTTGTCGCCAACATTTTGTTATGTCGAGGATGCGATCGCTCCTGAATTAGTAGTAAATACTTGAATTCCTGGCACTGTCACATAATCACCATCATCAGTAATAATCTAGGTTTGATGACAATCATTTGTCACTACGACATTAATGTGTCACAGACGACAAATAATTAGTCACTGTACATGATTTATGTCAAACTCTAAAAAGCCGATGATGGGATTTGAACCCACGGCCTGCTGATTACGAATCAGCTGCTCTACCACTGAGCCACATCGGCGTACACAATCTAAGAGTATAACATGATTTAATCATGGTAGATCAAAATCGCAAAAATCGCCTTAACCCTGAACAATACGCCAGCCTCAAAGCAGAAATAGCCGCTCCTTATCGCGGCTTAAGACAATTTATTTACATTGCTTTTGGTGCTTCTGGCTCTATTGGCGCATTCGTTTTTTTCTTCCAAGTGCTTGCCGGACGCAATGTTGAGAGTGCAATGCCAAGTTTAGCTCTCCAAGTAGGAATAGTTGCCTTAATGGTTTTCCTCTGGCGCTGGGAACAGCGTCGGCAACAACGCCCCCAATCAGGTAAAAATCCTAACTCCTGAAGGGAGAAATTTTAGCTAGTTAATTTTTAGATTCTGCAAATTTTATGTTTAAAAAACCCCAAAATTAATAAAATTCATATTATTTGGAAGTGCCAGACTAACAAATTATTAGTCTGGCGCTTCCAATTTGCTAACTAGGCATTTACTGGGCTGTTACCAAATAGGATGAAGGAATTGGTTGGGCACGTCCAGCATTGACGAGTGCCTGGTAAACAAAGGCAGCAACTTCGGCTCTAGTCGCCTGACGATTAGGATTGAGTTGCTTCACTGTGGGATAGTTAATTACTAATTGCCGTGAAGTTGCAGCCGCAACAGGTGCGATCGCATAATTAGGAATCTGGGCAGCATCGGTGTAAAAAGAAAGGACATTCTGATTACTTGCAGTTAAGCCCAAACCATTAGCTAAAGCTACTAACACCTGCACTCTAGGAATTTGCTGCTGTGGCTTAAAAGTACCATCAGGATAACCAGAAACAAATTGACTCTGGTAAGCAGATTGAATTGCAGCGTAAGCCCAAAAATTTGTTGCTACATCTTTAAATTTAATGCCTGCGCGTTTAACTGGTGGTGTTAAAGCTTTAGTGACAATAGTAGCGAATTGAGCGCGGGTTACAGGTTCATTGGGTTTAAAACTGCCATCAGGAAAACCAGCAATAATATTTTGAGAGGCTAAAGCTTCGATGTAGGTTTTTGCCCAGTAATTTGCTGGCACATCTTTAAACGCAACAGGCCCTCCAGGCGGTACATCAACACTTGCGGCAACAAAATCTACTGAGCCAAAAATCTTTTTCTGATCGATATCGTTGCCAACAGCGACAATCTTACCAGTTTTAGTAGCATTGTTCACATCATAACGAGTGTTATTGCGGATAAGATTGCCACCAGGATTTTCGTTAGTGCCGAGATCGGGTAGAGCATTGACAGTCGCTACTACGCCATCGCGCTTATTATTCTGAATGACATTCTTACGTAATATGGGCTTGGCTGACTCCGAGATAAAAAGACCATCTTGGTTTTCGACGATTTGGTTTTCTGTAACTAGGGGTGTGGAAGTGCCACCGATCGCAAGACCAAAACCAGTATCCTGAAATAAGTTACCCCGAATTTCTCCTTGAGCAGCTTTAGCAATTGAAATCCCATTGCCTTTGTTTTGCACAAAGATGTTACTTTCAATTTTGGGATTGCCTGTACCTGTAACAAAAACACCTTCTCTGACACTGTTAGTAAAAGTACTGTTTTTGATAGTAGGATTAGTTGACTCTACCCACACACCTGTACCCCGACTATTTGGGTTGGTGACGCTAATACCATTAATAGTCGTATCTTGTTCGGCAAGGATGGTAATGTCCTGTCTGGCAAAGGTGCGACTAGTGTAGAAACCTCCACCTGTAATTAATATTGCCTGACCTTTACTAGCTTCATCACCCCGCAGTGTTACTCCTGGTTTAAGCAACAACGGAAAGGTTTCGCCACTTTCTTGGTTATAGTTCCCAGGTGCTAATTGAATAACTGCACCTGTTTGGGCTTGACTGAGAGCGAAACTGATGCTTTTGTAGGGTGCAGCTGAGGTTGTACCACGACCAGCACTATCTGCACCAGTTGCGGGATTAACGTAAATTGCTGCGGCGGTTGTCGGAACTTGCGCTGTGAGAGTTGGGGTAATAGCTTTTGAGTGAGTAGCACCAGCGTTAACCTCACTCGGTAGTAGTATTGACCCGCTAGAAACAACTAGCATTGCCGTTAATCCGGCTCCCAGGCGCAAAGTATATCTGAGATGACTGCTAGAAAGAAGGCGAAAATTTTTCGCAAGAGTAATGTGAAAACCCCGATATTTCATTTTTTGAGTCTGTGATGTGCTGAATTATGGTATATCAAACAAGGTTGAAGCTAGCAGCCTTGTAGCTGCTATAAAACCCATGCAAAACTATACTGGATGATTACCACTGATTCAGCTAAATTCCCTAGATACATCACAGAACTTATACATTAGTTATATTATTTTATTCAGAAAATTCTACTAGTGGACTGTGGCGGAAGTTTACCTGCTCTTAACAAGTTGCTGTAAGCAAATTATCTGGTTGAGATAGTCGCTGGATTTTCGCCAACCGATAAAAGTAAACCCTGTATTTTTTAGATAGAGTGCTGAATAGCTGGACTCGTAACAATATTATTTTGGCTCAAAATTAGTCAAGTTATTCGGGGATAAGCTTTGTGAGCCTCTTTAGAACCACCTGCGAGTCAAAATGGCTAGGTGTCGCGGATTAAAATTATTAAGAATTATTCCACAAATGAAGTGGAAGTTGATGGCGATCGTTGCAGAGTGTATACCATCAACTCCGCCGCTTGCAAACAACCCTAGAAGATTTATTTGCTGTTTAGTAAGCTAAAGTTTCTAAAGTTTCCCTCAAATACCGTTGTACTTGCTGTTCCAAGCGAATTCCGTGTAATTGAGCATCACGTTCTAGTTGCCAGCGTTGAAAACCAGAACTGGTGGATATCGCACATTTGAGACTATACCAAATTTCAGTGTCAGCAGAAAATTGGCGATCGCTAGAAGCTGGAATTTGAGCCATAGTTCCTTATTCCTTTGTTTTAACTTCAAGGGTAATTGGGTATTGGGCATTAACAATTCGTAATTCGTAATTACTAATTTCGTAATTAGGTTACGACCTATAGAGAGAGGTCAAGGGACTCTGACCCAGCGCTTGCGGACTCGCTAACGCTGCGCTATCGGTTTAATTACGAATTACGAATTACGAATTAGTAATTACATCATGGCTGTTATGAATCTGCATTAATCCTAAACAAGGATTGCAACAATCGGGGGACGATTTGATTAACCCGTACCCCTAGGATAGTAAAATCTTGCTTAATCTTTTCTAAAGATAATGGTTCGATGCCAGCGAATTCTGTGTCATTAGTCACTAAAACTCGCATTACACTCACAGGTATTTGTAAAAATAGATTACTTCCCAAAAAAGCTAACCCCGCAAGCACTAGTGCGACGCTGCGCCATTGTGGGAGAAATTTAGCCGAATTTGCTACTAATGGGGCAATTTGGTAGAGATGCCACAGCACCCAAACCGACAATACTGCTGCCACTAATGCCAGAATACGATTTAACTTTGTATTAATTAAACAGAGAATTTTTCGCTGCCGTTCAGTCAGATTTTCTGGCTTTAGGGCTATTCCTAAAAGAGCAAATATATAAAAAGGGCGACGTAACTGCATCCATAGCAGGGGGAGAATACCAATAGCAGCAACTAAAGATAGCTCCATCCAGACTGGCAAAAACGGCTCGCCTACAGACAAAAACAATAAGCACAGGACTAAAAAAACAGGCAACGTCGCTAATCCAGCGACGTGAATCCACAAAATAGGTTCAGAGCGAAATGAATGCATATTATAAAATAGTTGTGAGTTAAGAGTTAGGAGTTAGGAATTAGTAGCCTTTAACTCCTAACTCCTAATTTATTACTCCTAACTTCTAACCATTTTACCCTTAACACTATCTCGTTAAGGTGAGAGTGCGGCGCTTCGTAACCATCTGATAGGATTCGATGATGTCACCTTCAACCCAATCATTGAATTTATCCATGCCGACACCGCATTCGTAACCAGCGTTAACTTCACGAGCATCTTCCTTCATCCGTTTTAGGGAATCAAGAACGCCTTCAAAAATCACCTTACCGCTACGTCGCACCCTGACTTTACAGTTGCGAATTAGCTTGCCAGATTGAACGTAACAACCGGCAACAGCACCGCGACCGACTGGGAAGACGGCACGGACTTCGGTTTGACCCAAGGCTTCTTCCACCAACTCTGGTTCCAAAAGACCTTCCAAGGCATCTTGGATATCTTCTAGGAGTTTGTAGATGACGTTGTATTCTCGAACATCGACACCTGCTTCATCGGCGGCTTGTCTAGCGCCACTGGCAAAGGTGGTGTTGAAGCCAATAATTACAGCGTTACTGGCAGCTGCTAAGTCGATATCTGTCTCAGTGATTTCCCCAGCAGTAGCCAAGAGCATCCGAATTTGGACTTCGTTTTGCGGGATTTGCTTGAGCGCTCCCACAATGGCTTCTACAGAACCTTGTACGTCTCCTTTCAAGATCAAGTTGAGTTCTTTCAACTCGCCTTCTTGGGCTTGAGCCGACAGGGTTGTAAGGGTAACACGACCTTGTAACAGGCGGGATAGGCGTTGTCTATCGGCGCGATCGCTAGCGAGGGATCTGGCTTCTTTTTCGTTCTGGAAGACCTCGAACTCGTCGCCTGCTGCTGGCACATCACTTAAACCCAATACCTCGACAGCAAAGGAAGGAGAAGCAATGTCTACTCTCTTACTTCTGTCATCCACCATCGCCCGAACTTTACCGAAGGCCGAGCCAGCTACCAAGATATCTCCCACATGCAGGGTACCATTCTGAATTAGCAGGGTAGCAACTGCTCCCTTGGCTTTATCCAGATGGGCTTCAATGACAGTTCCTTTGGCGGCACGATCTGGGTTAGCAGACAGTTCTCCAACCTCTGCGACTAGCAGAATCATCTCTAAGAGCGTATCCAGATTTTCACCTCTGATGGCGCTCACGGGAACCATAATTGTCTCACCACCCCAGTCTTCTGCGGTCAGACCATACTGGGTCAGTTCTTGTTTCACCCGCTCCGGTTGTGCCCCTTCTTTGTCAATTTTGTTGATGGCTACAACAATTGGCACTCCAGCAGCTTGGGCGTGGCTAATAGCTTCAATGGTCTGGGGACGCACACCATCATCAGCAGCCACTACTAACACGGCAATGTCTGTTACCCTAGCTCCTCTAGCCCGCATCGCTGTAAAGGCTTCGTGACCAGGGGTATCCAAGAAGACTATCTGCTGTGGTTTGCCCTCATGTTCTATATCCACATGGTACGCACCAATGTGTTGAGTGATCCCACCAGCTTCGCCAGCAGCCACTTTTGTTTTGCGAATTGAGTCGAGCAGGGTTGTCTTACCGTGGTCTACGTGACCCATAATTGTCACGACTGGCGGACGGCGGTGGAGATATTCTAGGTCTTCTGCGCCGACCATTTCGGTAATTTTCCGAGCTTCTGCTTCTCGCTCGACGGTTTCAACTTCTATTTCTAGTTCTTTTCCTACCAGGGTAATTGTGGGAATATCTAGATTTTGAGTGATACTCACCGCCATACCTTTAAGGAACAGGATTTTCACAATCTCTGTATCAGGAACGGCTAAAACGTCAGACAGTTCTTGCACAGTCAAGGGGCCTGTGATCGTCACCTTTGCTGGACGATCGCGCTTTGTATCAGCTTCTTGTTGGCGACGGTTATTGTGATGGTCGCGCCCAGAACCAGATTTAGAACCAGGTTTTCTACTTCCTCTAGCAGTTGGGGCGCTAGCAAGGCTTGCACCTGGCATCTGTACAGGTCGAGTCGCTTTTGGCTTGGGAGGACGGGCAATGGAAAGGCTGACTTGGACGGTTGCTGGTGAGTCGATATCGTCATCATCCAACAAATCTTCTTCAAATTCATCGTCCAGTATCGGCTTGATCCGCTTGCCTTTAACGCCAGCTTTAGCCTTCTCTTTAACTTCGTCGATTATTTCCTCTTCTACCCACTTTTTGCCGCCTTTGGTCGGGCGAGGCGGACTTGGGCGTTTCAAGTCGAGGAGATCGGGGGGTGCAACTGGCTCATCACCCATTCCTTGAGATTTGCCGGCTAATCCTGACATTTGTCTGGGTGGAGTAGCGATCGGCATTGCGGCTGCTACACCTTCACCAGGACGCGCTGGCCTTGGTCTTGGCCCGTCTGATGGTGCAGATGGTCTATTGACCCTCTGTTCTGGTCTGGTGGGTGCAGGGGTGGAGCGAGCCTGTCTTTGTGGTGCGCCTGGTGCAGACTGGTCGGTTGGGAGTTTGGCAACTCTGGGCTTAATTTGCTCGCGATCGCCTTCAACGGGACGTAGCCTTTGGTCGCGTTTGAGGATCGGTTTATCTGCCTGAGATACCGACTCATCTGGCACTTGGGCAAGTTCTGCTTGAGCTTCTGCCGCAGGTCTTGCCGGAGGGGCAACTAATTGCGGTTTTTGAGGTTTTTCCGATTTTGGTCTGGGTGGAACTATTTTTTCCGGTTTTTGGGATGCTACTTTTTCCGGTGCCTGATTTGGATTAGGCGTTTGTTCCAAGTCCGTGACAGGAGGTTGCTCTTGAGTCTCAGATTGAGTCCGGGGTACAGGTCGAGTTGGTACCGTCGGCTTCATGGGTGAGACTGGTGTAGCAAAAGGCCGTGGAGGTGAGGGAGGATTAGCTTCAGACAAGGCAGCTTGGGTATTGTTGGCAACTGACGCATCAGGGGCGTTGGAGGTAGTATTTCTCAATATTGTGGGTTTGCGTATTTCCAAAATTTGCTGTTTGTGGGGTGCAGCAGGTCGGTTACGTCCGCCGATTGGTGGTGAATTTGGTTTATGGCTGGTTGTACCTAGTTCCTTTTTGGCCGATACATTCGTAGTTGCAAGCTTTTCTGCTGCCGCCCGGATGTTTTCTGCCTCGGATTCTGAAATAGTGCTGCTATGACTTTTGACCGAGATGTCGAGCTGCTCGCAAATTGCTAATAGCTCTTTGTTATCCAAATTCAATTCCTTTGATAATTCATAGATTCTAACTTTGCCGTTGGTCATCCACTCTTCCCCTTTAATTTACAGTTTTAGCGGATGGTTGCCTGGTTTGCGACATCTCCATCCTTGGATTACTGTTTTTAGACCGCCGTTTAGTTTTTGCCGGTGCCTCCAATCAGGAAAGAGAGATGTTTCGGTTTAATAATGGCATCCCCACCAGGAATGATGGTTGAGGGACACCCATAAAAATTTTTTAAATAAAAGATTTTTATAGGAACCCCTGACGCCGAACTGCGCCTGAGCGCTACCAGGTTGCCATTTTGTAGTTTCTTGTTTTGTTGATTCTGAATCTTCCACAACACAATCGATTACATCTTGATTCTGGGAATGTTGCTTCGCCCCTCTTACTTTATTGGAGAGCCGAATGCCTTTTACACCCATTTACTATTTTGGCACTAAGCTTAACGTTCGACAGAGGGTGTGATAAAAGCACGACTTCGGCTTTCGTACAATTCCTCTGGTGATAACGTCACAAAGTTGTTCCAATTAAATTTGGTTTTGGGTATTGCTGATGGCTAGACGTTGCGACAAGCTTTGGTACAGTGTTTCTGGCACTGATGCATGTAGCGATCGCCCTAGTCGATTTTTTTTCTGAGCCGCTTGTAAGCAACTCGTTTGCGGACAAATATAGGCAGAACGCCCCATGCCCCGATCTAATTGTACCTTTCCCGATGGAAAGACGCGGACAATCCGCCAAAACTCATCTTTTGACCCTACTTTTCGGCAACTAATACAGCGCCGATAATTTGGTTTCATCAGTTTTCTACAATCTCAGTCCAGCATTCTAGGTGTAAAAAGTAAGTTGTTTATTACTATTTTTTACTTATACCAAGGTGTCTTTCAGGAAATAATCCTGAGACTTAGGACTACAATCCACATTATCAAAACTTTACAAGGTTGATCAATTACTCGTCATCGTTATTGTCAAAACTATCCTCTTCTTCTAATTCGTCCTGATTTTCATCCTCTAATTCTTCCTCAAAGTCAAGATCGTCTTGCTCTGACTGATATTTAGCCCTGACAGCTGTAAATTTCTCATCCTCTCCTGCATAGTCATATTTAGCTTTGTCTTTGATGTCTATTTTCCAACCAGTCAGGCGGGCTGCCAAACGGACGTTTTGTCCTTCTTTCCCAATGGCTAAACTAAGTTGATCTTCAGCCACGAGTACGTGAGTTTGCCGGGATTCTGGATCCATTAGGCGTACTTCATCTACCCGGGCTGGACTTAAAGCATTAGCGATATATGTTGCTGGGTCTGGCGACCAGCGAATTACATCTATTTTTTCACCGCGTAATTCGTTGACTACCACTTGAATTCGCGATCCCCTGGCTCCGATACAAGCACCAACTGGGTCTACATCGCGATCGAGGGTATCTACTGCTATTTTAGTCCGGGGGCCGACATAACGGGAAGGGGGGTTTGCCTCCCTAGCTACGGCAACAATCCGTACCACTTCATCTTCAATTTCTGGGACTTCATTGGCAAACAGATAAACCACCAAACCAGCATCAGCGCGAGACACAAGCAATTGTGGCCCTCGTTGTTGACCTTGGGAGACTTTTTTCAGATATACCTTGAAGGTAGCATTTGCCCGATAATTATCGTTGGGCAACTGTTCCCGCTTCGGTAATTCGGCTTCTACTTCTGGCTGACCAAAATTACTGGTGACTGCCAAAACTACTGATTGCCGTTCAAACCGTAGGACTCTTGCTTGGAGAACAGTTCCTTCTAAATCTTGGAACTCTTCTTGCACCATCTGGCGCTGTTGATCCCGTAATTTTTGCGCCAATACCTGCTTAGTTTGCATCGCCGCCATCCGACCAAATTCTCCTTGGTCGGGGGTAACATCCAGTACCACCGAGTCGCCTAACTGTGCTTCAGGAGCTACTTGTTGAACTTCCTCTAGGGAAATTTGGTGATCTGTGTTATTGACTTCTTCGACAATGGTTTTGGTGGAAAGAACGCGAAATCCTTCTCCTTCAATATCGAGTTCTACTTCAAAATTCTCAAAATAATCTTCATCAAACTGTTTGCGCTCTAAATTTTGGGCGCGACGATAACGTTCGTAGCCTTTAAGTAGTGCTTCTCTAATAGCTGATTGAACTGCAAGACGGGGTAAATTCCGCTCGCGACTTATACTTTCAATTAATTCTTTTAATCCAGCTAAAGTAACCATTGACATAAGCAATCTCCTTTAAAAATCAGGGACTGGGGACTGGGGACTGGGGACTGGAGACTGGGGACTAGAGACTGGGGACTGGGGACTGAAAACTACGCATTAAAGCCAGGGATTAGAGAATAGCTTTCCACTAATCCCTAACCTCTAGCCCTTAGTTCATAACCTCTAGCCCTTAGCTCGTAACCTCTAGCCTCTAGCCAAGCTGCTCTAGTCTGTAACTCCTAAGCCCTAGCCCTTTGTTTATCGGCGCTCGTCTAGCTGCACCTTTGTAATTAGGGAGCGGGGAATTTCGACTACACGACCTTTTTGGTTTAAGTAAAGTGTTGTCTCATCCCGGCGAATCAACTGACCTATCCACTCTTGTTGTCCGTCGTAGGGTGGCGAAGTGAAGATAATGACAGGAAATCCTTTAAAGGAAATAAATTCCCTGTCTGTTAACAGTTGTCGCGAAATACCAGGACTAGACACTTCCAAGACATAAGCTTCTGGAACGAATTCCGCAGCATCTAAGGAGGCTTCTAAAGCACGGCTCATCCTCTCACAATCATTCAATCCGGTTTCTTGCTGAGGATTGCGAATGTCTACCCGCAACACTGGTGGACTTTGGTGAGTGTGAAAAACCACGCCAACCACTTCCAATCCCAGTTCTTCTGCTACTGGTGTCGCCAAATCAATAATTTGTGGAACTAAAGGATGAGCCATGAGAGAATTCAATAAAAAAAGTGGGCACTGACCCACTTCCTGCGATAGGTATATCTTCCAAGAAGTCTTGTGACGAACCAATGATGGTTCGCCCTCATACGAGTTTAGCGCATTTAATGAATAGTCGAGTATAGGGCATAGGGCATTGGCTACAAGAGGCAGAGGGGCACTTAGCAGGGAGCAGAGGGGAAAGAGGTAATTTTTATTCTCCCTCTTGCCCCCTGCCCCCTGCTATCAGGCTTCTTCTGCTCTCTCTACCCTTCACGTATTTCTGGGAGAGCGGTGCTTTTCTTAACCACTGATGGAACGGATGCTTGTGTGCGTAGCTGCCTGGTTTGCTCGATAATTTGATCTATGTCTTCTTGGGACAAACGCTGAACGTAGTTAATTTTGATTTCTTCTAAGAAGTCAAAGAGTAAACTCTGAATTTCGGAAAGTACGTGTTTTTCCTTTATTTCAGATCCCAAGGCTTCGCTAAACCTTTGTACGAGTTGACTGGTAAGTTTTGCGCCAACAGGGTCTTCAACAGCGCTAACTAAAGTTTTGTAAAGATTAGTTGTGATTTGGGTCGCAAGTTGTTCGCTTAACTGGGTTTGGGCCTGTCCTACGCCAGGGAGATTCTGGAGGTTGCGGTAGATGGGGACTTGATGGAAGACGGTTTCGATGTTGTGGTGCAAAATGGCAACGATCGCAGGTTGAATATCAGGTAAAACGTGGTAAACAATTGTTTTGACCAAAAGACTGGCGATCGCTTCCACTTCATTTACATTATTAATATCTATGTAGGGACGTAAATTTTCTTGTTGTGAGAGCCACTGTGTTAACTCACCTCGCTGAATTGAACCCTGAATCTGGTTAATTACCCTCACCACTACTACTTCTGTGAGTTCTTCGGCAAAATTGGCGACAATCCCCTGATGAATTTGCTTTCGCACTGGATGGAGATTCAATAAATGCGCTCGATCGAGGCGGACTAATACAGGTAAGATTCGTAGCGAATGCCAAAATGGTAGTATTAAAAATAGATCGTACCAACGCCACAATAGTGCTTCAAACCAGCTTAAACCAGGATGTCGGCGTTTGATGAAGAAGGTACGTCCCAGCAATTCTACGCCAAATAACATCACAAAGGGTAAGTCAAGAATCCAAAAATTATCAACAAAATCGCCATTTTCACCGATTTGGCGGTAGTAGTTTGTGGCAATCAAAGGGCGAATGCTTTCGTTAAAAAAATTTATTTCTTTAACCCAGCCATTTTGTGATAAGTAAGGCTGACTCCAAAAAGTGGCAAAGGACTGTTTTGCGGATTCGTTACCGATGTGCGATCGCATCCGCTTTTTGATTTTTTCTAGAGTACCACTCTTATTGGCTCCCGCAAACGGGTTGCTATCAATCATCTCGCTGCTAAGACGACTTATTTGTATTAGCCTGCTATTTACCTGAGAAGACTCTAACCCTGTTTGCCTGACTTGTTCTTCTAATGCGTCTATTGTTTCTAAATAATTTTTTGTGTCTCGATGGGGTTCAATACCTTTTATTGGATCGTATATCTGAATAACTTGGGGAAGTTTTCGCAAGTAGAAATCTCGCCAAGGTACGTAACTTAAATTAAACAAAACTAAACCTAAATTTACAGTGGCAGCAATTGCCATAAATCTTTCAAACCAAAGATTCCGCTTTTTAGAAGATTTTATGTCTTTCATTTTTTGGATATTTTAGAATATAAACTCTTTCATCTAAGTAGAGCGGCGTAAATAATTAAAGGTTCGTAGTGAGGGCTTCAGCCCTCACTACGAGCTAATTCCAATTTAATTTATATTCCTTAACTTACCTTGATTTTTTCTCACCTACTTACTTATTAATTTTCGTCTCTTTCTAAACAAGTACACGAATTTGCAGTTGAGTAGACTTCAGTATTGATGCATGTATGGGCATTTATGTCAATCTAATATTACAAAGAGGGACTAGAGGCAATGAGCTTTACCCCATTGTTAATTGTTTTTTAACCCAAGTTGCGAGCCTCGGTTCGTATACCCGCGAATAACCTTCACCAAAGCTTAAGTTGACATCAATACATATATATGCATCTATCCCGTAATTTAGTATTCAAAGGGTGTATTCGATTCAAATGATAACCTCTGGATCTCGGCTGACACAAGATACTTCTTTTGATAGATGACATAAATTACTTTCTGTATGTCTAGTTGTCTTGGGCAAAAATTATTCAAAAATTATTTAAAAATCATGAAAAAAGTTATTAAACAAACTTAAAATGCAGCTGTTAAGATTTATAATCCTGCTGATTTAATCCAAAGGAGTTTTAAATATGTGGTGTGGATTTGGAAAATCAAGCGCGACTTTTGCTGTTACTTGCCTGATAACAGCTAGTGTGGTAGTTGCAGACACAGGTTTCGCAGCTCCTCAACGTAGCTATACGCCAGAGCAATTCCGTGCTGTGTTGCGAGGATTCGGCTATAACGTCAAGGTAACAAATGGTGCTTTGACGGATGAGGAAACTAAAAAGGCAATTCGTGAATTTCAGACAGGTTATAAGCTAAAACCAGTTGATGGGATAGCAGGGCCAAAAACCCAAGCTTATGCTGCTAACATCGTTCAAATTCTGCACACAAATTTGAATGCAGTGGTGAAGCCTAATCCTCCCCTCCCACGCGATCATTTTTATGGTTCCCGCACCGAAGCAGTGGTGAAGGAGTATCAAAAGAAATATCAATTGCAAGAAACTGGAATTGCTAATTTAGCACTCCGCCAAAAACTGAATGAAGAAGCCAAGACAGTCTTCAGTCAGCCAACGGCTACACCATCACCTACGCCGACTTCTAAACCAACGGCTAAACCAACGGCTAAACCAACGGCTAAACCAACGGCTAAACCAATGGCTACACCAACAGCTACACCAACAGCTACACCAACGGCTACACCAACAGCTACACCAACGGCTACACCAATGGCTACACCAACAGCTACACCAATGGCTACACCAACAGCTACACCAATGGCTACACCAATGGCTACACCAACACCCTAATTGCCACAAATAACCCCTACCCCAAAGCCCTTCAAGTCATCTGATTTGGTTTTTCTAAGGGGGTCTGCCCTTGGGTGTAGGTAGAATGGAACGGCGGTCATTGTAAGGTATTGGAATGGACTGCACGCTGGGTCGGTCTCATTGTGGCTGTGGGTACAAATATATGAGATCGTAAATAGAATGGGGCAGTCCGACGGTTACGGACAGCCCCATTTCTGTTGCTTCTTTAATGTAGGCGTGCCAAATCGTGACGTAAACGTGTATTTTCACCTTCTACTGTAGTCATATATGTTTTACTGACGATCCGATCTCCTGCCTCAAGAAAACTAGAGTAAACAATACATCCATCGGTAACATAAAAATAGCACTGCCAGCAGCAAACAATGCCCTACAAAGGTTTAAATGTTTCAGTACTATATTCTCCTAAAACCCAAGCTAAAATTCCTTCTTTTAGCAAAGACGCTGCGCGATGACGAAAGTGGTTTACTGCTGTGCCATAACCAAAACCCCTAATCACGGGTGTAGTGAAAGTATAAGCCATTCGTACTGAGTAACTGAACTTCTCAAAAACTCCAAGATAAAGCTTAAAAAAATGACTAGAAAAATATTAACTGGACTGAGTTCAGCAGCCTACGAACACCCTTTCGATCGCAAAGCCTTGGCTTCTTTGCAAAATATGCCTGGTGTCTCCCTGCTACTAAAAAAAATTAACGAATACGGTATCGATCGCTTACTCAGGCTGCAAAGCCTTGGTAGTGAAATTAAAATTTCGTCCCGTAATTTTCCCAAATTACATCAAGCATTTGTAGAAACCTGCGAAATTCTTGATGTTACTCCACTTCCTGAACTGTATCTATTTCAAGGCACAGGCCACATTGAAACCTATATTGTTGGGGTAGAAAAACCCCTTGTTGGTATCAATTTAGATGCAATGGAGTGGCTCGATCCAGATGAGTTACTTTATGTTTTTGGACATGAAATTGCTCGCATTAAGAGTCAGCACATGGTTTATCACCAAATGGCAATTGTGATGCCAACTTTGAAAAATTTGTTAAGTAGTACGACGCTGGGCGTGGGTGGCTTGATAGCTGGTGGTATGGAATTGGGTTTGTATAATTGGCGGATGATGGCTAGGTTTACTGCCGATCGCGCTGCAATGCTTGCTTGTCAAGATATTGACGTAGCAACTACTACACTGATGAAACTCGCAGGTTTGCCAGATGAGTACTTGACTACTGCTGTCATCGAAGATTTCCTTGTTCAAGCCCGTGAGTTTGCATCCAATAACTTTGATAGTGTGGATAAAGTCACTAAAATATTAAGCTATACAGAGTCTGGGCTTTCTTGGGTAGTTATGCGGGCTGGTGAATTATTAAAATGGGTTGATTCTGGAGCTTATGATAATTTAATTCAACAGAACAATTTAAACATATTAGAAGAATCAGAAGAATCAGAAGAAAAAGAAGAAAAGACACCAGGAGAGAAGGAAGGGTGGAATTTTTTAACTTCTTGGTGACTTAATAATTCGTAATTCGTAATTAATTATAGATACAAGCAAGTCAATATAATAATTACAAATTACGAGTTGCGATCGCAGACAATTTAGCTAAATTTTTACGTCGCTTGGTTGGATAAAGTAGAGTTAAGAGTAACGGCTAATTTATCAGCAATTCCCGCAACCCAGTTTTCATCTTGTTTGGTATAACTGCGAGGAGCATTCGCTCCCAAAATTAGCGCACCTTGGTTGCCAATCGGTTGACAAATTACACCTTGAGTATTCTCTGGTAAATAGTCAAATTCAAGCCTACCTGGATATATTTTTAGAGCAACTAGATAAATTGGCTTTTGTTTTTCGAGTACCTGTTTTAAGATTACTCCTGGTACAATTTCAGATTTAGTACCCAAAATACCGCGACGCAACAAAACTTTACCTTGGTAATAAACCACTAGCGATCGCGTTACTGTATTAGTCAACAATAAATGAGATGCCCAGGCTAGCTCTGTTTTCAAGGCTTCGGGTAAATCTGCTGCTAATACAAAACCTTCTTCTCCAATTAGTTCTACAATATCAGGCGATCGCGGCTGAACTTGCTGCCAAATTAAACCCGTCAAAATTAACACCGCACTCAAAATCACGCCCACCACATCACCGCGCGATTGCGACTGGGTTAATTCCGGTGTCAATAAACGGTTAATCAGCAAAAGCACTGCGCCTAGCCCACCCACCACAATGGGTAGACGACGCAAAACTCGATTGTCATTGTCATTTGTCATTAGTTATTTGTCATTGGGGACTGGGGACTGGGAATTAGGAAGAATTTCTGCTCCTCTGCTTCCCCTGCTTCCCCTACTTCCCTCCCCCCTCATCTCTCACTCCTCCCCTGGTTCAATAATTCGCTGGAAAAGATAACCAGTACCCCGCGCTGTCAGAATCAATTCTGGGTTGCTAGGATCGTCTTCTAACTTTGCCCGCAAACGGGATATATGCACATCTACTACGCGGGTATCTACATGACGTTCTGGCGTATAACCCCAAACTTCTTGCAAAATTTCCGAACGAGAAAAAGCTTCTCCAGAGCGACTGACTAACAACTCTAACAAGCTGAACTCCATACCCGTCAATCGAATTCGCTCATCGCCTTTGTAGACTTGTCGCTTATTCGTATCGATTTTAATATTAGCAACATGGATTACCCCAGAACTGGGAATGCCAGAAGCACTGTTTTTGTCTACCCGCCGCAGTACTGAGCGAATCCGGGCTTCTAGCTCCTTGGGGGAAAATGGTTTAACTACATAGTCATCAGCACCTAATTCTAACCCGGTGATGCGATCGGCGACATCACCCAAGGCTGTTAGCATAATAATGGGGACATCTGATTCTTTTCGTAATTCTTGACATACACCATAGCCGTCTAGCTTTGGCATCATTACATCTAAAACTACCAGGTCAGGCTCAGTTTTGCGAAAAGTTTCCAAAGCTTCTTCCCCGTCGCCAGCAGTCACTACATCGTAGCCAATCATGGAAAGGCGCGTTTCCAAAATCCGGCGAATGCTGGCTTCGTCGTCTACCACCAAGATTTTTTCTTTATGGCTTTCCAAGTTTTTCAATGCTCCTTGACTAAAAATTTACATGATTAATTTTTAATACCATAATATTAAGATATCATTCCATGAATTGATTTGGAAAAAGCTCTAAATACTACTATTATTGGTTTTTAGTTTTTCCCAAGAATTAAGTAAATATTAAGAATATTTAATAAGATTTAAGAATGGCAAAGCCAAAAACCTTTTTCACTTGTAACGAATGTGGAGCAGAATCGCCCCAGTGGTTTGGTAAGTGTCCAGCTTGCGGCACATACAACTCTTTAGAAGAACAGATCAGTATTCAGTCTTCAGTAGATGTACCCAGTCGGGGGGGAGTTAGTAGTTGGCAATCAGCTCAAGGCAATGGTAAATCTCACGCTAAACCAGCTAAAGCACGAGCCTCCTTAACGTTCGATCAAATTACCGATCGCCAAATAGCTCGATGGGAGTCTGGTTATGGAGAATTGGATCGGGTGCTTGGGGGTGGCATTGTCCCAGGTTCTATGGTGCTGATTGGTGGCGATCCGGGTATTGGGAAATCAACTTTATTGTTGCAAGTATCAAATCAATTAGCACAGAAATATCGCATCCTTTACGTAACTGGTGAAGAATCGGGACAGCAAGTAAAATTACGAGCTTCTCGTTTGGGAGTATCAAAACCCCTAAGTGTGGTTAGCGAGGAGAATGTTACTGTAGTAGTAGAGACTACACTTCCTATAGACCCTGACAGTATAGGTGCAGATTTATATATACTGCCAGAAACAGATTTAGAAGAAATTTTACGAGAAATAGATTCTCTAAAGCCAAACGTGGCAGTGATTGATAGTATCCAAACAGTATTTTTCCCGGCACTGACTTCTGCGCCTGGTTCGGTGGCTCAGGTACGGGAATGTACAGCAGCATTGATGAAGGTGGCGAAGCATGAAGATGTCACCATGCTTATTGTGGGACATGTCACCAAAGAAGGAGCGATCGCCGGGCCAAAAGTTTTAGAACATTTAGTCGATACGGTGTTGTATTTTGAAGGCGATCGCTTTGCCTCCCATCGATTATTACGCACAGTAAAAAATCGCTTTGGTGCAACTCATGAAATCGGCATCTTTGAAATGGTGGCAGATGGATTGCGAGAAGTTGATAACCCCTCAGAATTATTTTTAGGCAACCGTGACGATCCCGCCCCTGGTACGGCTATTGTCGTTGCTTGCGAAGGCACTCGCCCGATAGTTGTGGAATTGCAAGCTCTTGTAAGTCCCACCAGCTACCCTTCACCTCGTCGGGCTGGTACTGGCGTAGATTACAACCGCTTGGTGCAAATCCTCGCCGTCTTAGAAAAACGGGTGGGAATTCCCATGTCGAAGTTAGATTCCTACGTTGCTTCTGCGGGTGGGTTGAATGTGGAAGAACCGGCGGTAGATTTAGGAATTGCGATCGCGATCGTTGCCAGTTTCCGCGATCGCATCGTCGATCCCGGTACAGTATTAATCGGTGAAGTTGGGCTAGGCGGACAAGTGCGATCGGTTTCCCAAATGGAACTGCGGTTAAAAGAAGCTGCTAAGTTGGGATTTAAAAGAGCGATCGTGCCAAAAGGGACAAAATTTCCCGACTTAAATATTGAGATATTACCAGTATCTAAAGTAATAGATGCGATTATCGCCGCCATCCCCCATCAAGAATTGACAGCCGACGATTTAGAACCCGATGAAGATGAGTAACTAATAGCTGCTTTGGGACTCTAAATTTCCATGCCAACTTACTTACATAAATTAGATTGGTACTAATTTTTTGACTTGCGGCAGACGCAATCAGGAGCATTTTCAGCCTCTGGCTGGAAACAAGGTTTTAATACAGACTACTCATAGGGGCAAAGCATTGCTCTGCCTCTAACATATTGTTGCATCCAAACGAGAACTGCTACAGTCGCCCATTTGAGGTAAAAATATGAATGGCACAATAAAACAACTTTAATAAAAAGTCAATAGCTCTTTATTTTCGTTAGAGTGGGATAACAATCAAAGTGTGAGGATTGATACTACATGCGAATCTTGTTAGTGTATCCAATATTTCCCAAAACCTTTTGGTCTTATGAAAAAATCTTAGAATTAGTCGATCGCAAAGTTTTATTACCACCTCTGGGTTTAGTGACAGTAGCCGCGATTCTGCCCCAAGAATGGGAATTCAAGCTAGTCGATCGCAACATTCGTGCAGCAACAGAAGAAGAGTGGGCATGGGCAGATGTAGTAATCCTCTCCGCGATGATTGTCCAGAAACAAGATTTACTTGAGCAGATTCAGGAAGCCAAAAAACGTGGCAAGTTAGTTGCAGTCGGCGGCCCCTACCCCACCTCTGTCCCTCACGAAGTTGAAAATGTTGGCGCAGATTTTCTGATTCTGGATGAAGGGGAAATCACTCTGCCGATGTTTATTGAGGCAATTCAACGGGGTGAAACTTCTGGCATTTTCCGCGCCACAGAAAAACCTGATGTCACAGGCACACCAATACCCCGCTTTGATTTATTAGAATTGGATGCTTATGACATGATGTCGGTGCAGTTTTCGCGTGGGTGTCCCTTCCAGTGCGAATTTTGCGACATTATTGTTCTCTACGGGCGCAAACCACGCACCAAAGCCCCAGCACAACTGTTAGCAGAGTTAGATTACCTCTACGAATTGGGTTGGCGGCGGGGTGTGTTCATGGTGGATGACAACTTTATTGGCAACAAGCGAAATGTAAAATTGTTGCTGAAAGAGTTAAAAGTCTGGATGGCAGAACACAAGTATCCCTTCCGGTTTGACACTGAAGCTTCCATTGACTTAGCGCAAGACGCAGAAATGTTGGAGTTGATGGTTGAGTGCGGTTTCTCGGCGGTGTTTTTGGGAATCGAAACGCCGGATGAAGATAGTTTGCAAATGACCAAAAAGTTTCAAAATACTCGCAGTTCTCTAACTGAGGCAGTGCAAACCATCACCAAAGCCGGATTACGCCCAATGGCTGGGTTTATTATCGGTTTTGATGGCGAAAAAGCAGGTGCAGGCGATCGCATTGTCCGTTTTGCAGAACAAGCAGCAATTCCCTCAACTACCTTTGCCATGTTGCAAGCGTTACCTAACACTGCGCTTTGGCATCGCTTGAAAAAAGAAGGGCGACTGCGGGAAAATCAAGATGGAAACATCAATCAGACAACATTGATGAACTTCCTCCCCACCCGTCCCTTGGAAGAACTTGCCAGAGAATATATTGAAGCCTTTTGTACTTTATACGACCCAGTAAATTACTTAGATCGCACCTATCGCTGTTTCTTGATGATGGGTTTACCAAGTTGGAAAGCGCCAGCAAAAATGCCAGAGTGGATTGTTGTAAAAGCACTACTAATTGTGATTTGGCGACAAGGAATTAAACGGGAAACCCGTTGGAAGTTCTGGCATCATTTGTTTAGCATTCTCAAGCATAACCCTGGAGTTATTGAGCATTACATCTCTGCTTGTGCCCATAACGAGCATTTTCTAGAGTATCGCCAAATTGTGCGCGATCAAATTGAAAGTCAGCTAGCTGAATATCTAGCACAAGGTGCAGAACAGCCTTATGTGCTAGTGAAGAAAAAAGCTGAGGAAAAAGCTGAAGCGGTAGTCAGTTAGGTGTTTTGACGACGGAAATTGACAAGGGATCGATCGCATCTTCACCCGTATAAACAAGTGTACGGGTGAATTTACATATATTGTTAGTGGCATTTATGAATAAAAGCAGTTCTTGGAGAGGCAAATTTTCCCCTGCCCCTGCCTCTTCATTTATCTACCGCGATCGCGTTCTAAATCATCAATAACTTTTTGCAAATACCACTCATCTGACATTCCAGGAAAATAATCCTGCTTTTGCTGAATCAATCTTTCGGCTATTTCCCAATATCCCCCAACCATTCGCAAAAGTCGCTGATGTAACAGGTTATATTTTTGCTTTTTTGACTGCGGACTAAATTTTTGGATTTTTTCTAGGCTATTCAAGACTTGTTGATAATTTCCCCAGTCTTCTTGTTCGCAAAAGATACTCGCCGCCCGTTGATAATCTTCCACAGCGTTTTGAATTTCTTCTAAACAAGTATAGGCAATGCCGCGATTGTAGTAAGCTTGAGCGTCATTAGGATTTATTTGCAGTGCTTGGGTGTAATCTTGAATAGCACCGAGATAGTTACCTGTTGTCCGATAGGCATTACCTCTGGCTATATAGACTAGGGGATCTTGTGGTTGCATCTGGAGTGCTTGGTTAAGATCCGCGATCGCACCTTGATGATCTCCTAATATAGAACGGGCTTTACCTCGGTTGCGATAGACAATGGCATCTTGAAAATTTAGTCGCAATGCTTGATTAAAATCTGCGATCGCTTCTCGATAATTTCCCATTTTACAACGCACAACTCCACGACAGCAGTAGGCTTGGGCATCTTGCGGATCGGCTTTTAATACCCAGTTTAAATCTGCCAGTGCTTCTTGGGTATCTCCCTTTTCAGCCTTTTCTAATAATTGCGTGAAATAATCATTGGTGGATAAAATTGGCGCATTGGTAGAACGCGATTGCTGTACAACAGGTAATTCTTGGGGTTGTAACTGTTTAATTCGTTCCAGGCACAGGCGGCAGTTTTCTTTATCCTGTTGTTCTAGATATAATTGTGCAGCCTTTTTAAAATTAGCGATCGCATCTTGAATATAACCCTGTTTGCGCCGCACCATCCCCCGCAGATTATAAGCCGCAGCATAATTCAGATTGAGACGAATAGCGCGTTCAACATCCTCTAGCGCCCCCGGTAAATTTTTCAGCGCCACCCTAGCCAATCCACGACAATAATACGCCTCTATACTCTCAGGATTCAGCTTCAGGGCTTCGGTATAATCTGAAACAGCCTTAAGGATTGCCCCTGAGTCATAATATGCTAAACCCCGTTGCAAGTAAGCTTCAGTAAAGTAAGGTGTCAGTTGTAAAGCATGGTTAAATTCCTCAATTGCTCCGGCGTAGTCTTTTCGCCTAGCTTTTTCCAACCCTCTATTGTAAAATTCGTCATTCATAGCATTTGTTTGGTTGATTCAGTTAGTTGAATTCCAGCAAGCTTGCTTTGTAGCCTAACTTATCCACTCACCCTTAATATTCTAAGTATTCAGCGTGGTTTTGCTTCATTTCGGATTTGCAGTGAATTAAAACGAAGATACACCGTAAATTTTATAACTGGGATTTACCCAATTGAGTATTGTCCACCTCCAGTTTGTGGAGTTAGATTTAGTACAAATTTCGACTAAAACTTTGATTAGTTCTATGAATGATAATTTTTACCAATGAAAATCAGAACTATCACAACAGGTATATCATTTCAATCTTTACAAGATCGGGAAAAAATTAAGCAAGCTGCTGAGTTTAATCAGCAAGCGCAGATTGTCTTTGAAAAACAAGGATATGAAGTACAAACAACTAGAATAGCTACTAATAGCTGGGAAGAATATTTGCAAGATTTGTCAAAAATTGAAATCATCAATGAGATTCAAATTATAGAACAACTTTGCCAAAGTTTGAATATCAGCTTTTTCAATATTGGTTATGCCAGTAAACCCGAAAATATCAGTATAATTCCAGATATAAATAAAAATACATCGATTATTTATTGCTCAAGCAAAATTGGCAACAGGGAAACTGGTATAAACTTTGAAAATGCCAGAGAATCTGCCAAAGCTATTAAACGTGTTTCTCAAGAAACTGAAAATGGTTATGGAAACTTTCGGTTTTGTGTATGGGCAAACTGTCAGCCAGGTATCCCATTCTTTCCTACAGCTTACCATAGAGGCGATACATCTTTTGCGATAGGTTTAGAATTAGGCGACTTGGTAATGCAAGCATTTTCACAAGAGAAAAATATTATCACAGCAGAGGAAAATCTCCAATCACTTTTAGAATTAGAATTAAATAAAGTCGCCGTTATTGCTGAAAAAATATCTGATAAATTTGGGATTGCATATACAGGAATTGATACCTCTCTAACTCCATCTTTAAATAAGAAAAACAGTATTGCTTTTGCTTATGAACAATTGATGAGTGGCAAGTTTGGGGCTTCGGGAACTCTCACCATTTCTGGTATGCTGACTCGTGTGTTGAAAAATGTCTCAGTAAAAATCTGTGGTTACTCTGGACTGATGCTTCCAGTTTGTGAAGATGTGGGACTAGCTACCAGAGCTAACGAGCAAACTTATGATATTACAAATTTATTATTATATTCAGCAGTTTGTGGCTGTGGACTAGATACAGTTCCGATTCCAGGTGATATAACCATAGAAAAAATTGCAGATTTATTAATTGATATGGCAACTTTGGCTATCAAGTTAGATAAACCACTCTCAGCCCGATTATTTCCCATTCCAAATAAAAAAGCTGGGGAAATGACTACATTCAATTCCCCATATCTCGTAGATTGTAAAATATTTACAGTTAACTAAAATTATTCTGAAAGCAAACTAGGAGAAGTCAGGACAAAAACATCCCTACTTCCTTGAGCATCAATCTGTGGTTTTATCGGAGTAGTAAAGTGAAAAAAATCATGGTCATTTACCAATAATAGTTCTCCCGGATTTAGAACTTTGCTAAACACAGGTTTTTCTTTTTTGGCAGTATATAGATGTGTTTCTCCACCTTGAATATTATCTCTATCTACTGAAAATATACCAATAAAATCAGTACCATCTTGATGGATACCTTCAGGTGCTGGATTACCCAAATTATCTGACGAACAAATAGTTCTAATTTGATGAATTCCGATTTCCGCTTCAGGATGAAGTTTACAAGAATCACTAAATGCTAAGACAAGATTTCTAAAAATATCAAGTTCTATGAGTGCATCATCTAATTCTGCAAACTCTCTTTTTATGTCACCCACTAATGGATTATACTCTTTACTTTGAAAAAGGTAGCCATGAGGTAATTTGAGTAACTGATTTCCAGAAACTGTAAACCGAGATAATCTTCTAGAACGATAGTTGCCTTTGATGTAAGGATCGATAGGCATATTACTAAAAAATGGCTTGAAACCTTCTGGCTCGATTGAATTTACTTTTCTGAGAGTAAACAGAAAAGCATATTCTAATTCCGTTAGCGTCCACACTTTTTGCATAGGATTTACCTCCTTGCACGTTGAAAGTCTCCCGGATTGTTTATGGGAGGCTGATGACACTTAGTATATGCTACTTTTTATTACTATGTTGTCAATTTAACTACAAAAATTGACAATCTATGATATGTGAAGTTACTTGATTTCTGTCATGAAAAGATTTGCTGTTGAGAGTTAGGTGGGTAAGGAATCGACGTATATTTACTACCAGCAACAAGGTTTTATAATGATAGATTGGCTTTACCGTTACCCACCTTTGTATTCCGGCATTTTACTCAAGCGTTACAAGCGGTTTTTTGCTGACGTTCAACTTACTTCTGGCGAAATAGTGACAGCACATTGTCCCAACACAGGGCCAATGACTGGAGTATCAACTCTTCAAAGTGCTGTACAGCTTTCCAAAAGTGATAATCTTAACCGCAAATTGGCTTACACTTTAGAACTAATTCAGGTACACGATAATGAGCCGACTTGGGTAGGCATAAATACTTTTTTGCCTAATCGGGTGGTAAAGTTAGCTTTGGCGCAACATCTTTTCCCGGAATTGGGCGAGTATAGCCAAATCAAGGGTGAAGTGGTTTATGGGCTAGATAAAAAAAGTCGAGTGGATTTTTTCTTGACGGGGAGTGATGAGGAACGCCCGATTTATTTAGAAGTGAAAAATACAACTTTGTCTGAGGGGAGATTAGCTTTATTTCCTGACACAGAAACTACAAGAGGACAAAAGCACTTGCGAGAACTAATGGCGCTGCTACCTGTAACTCGTGCGGTGATGCTTTACTTTATCAATCGTGGTGATTGTACAGAGTTCTCACCTGGCGATCGCACAGATCCTGTCTATGGTAAATTATTACGGGATGCGATCGCTCTTGGTTTAGAAGTCTTACCTTGCCGTTTTGACATTTCCCCCGAAGGTATCCGTTATTTGGGTTTGGCAAAACTAAAAATTTGATTACACCTAATTAAACAATAAATCCATCTAGATATTGTCTAGATGGATTTGTTGGTAGTTGGTATTTACTGGAAAATATCCAACCAGATTGTAATTAAGATACGACTATAAGTAGTCGCAGTCTCAGAAATAGTTTTTACTATTCTGAAGTTTGATTATGCAGGAATCAAAACTGTGTCAATTACGTGGATGACACCGTTATCAGCAGCAACATCTGCTGTTGCAACTTTTGCATCATTGATTTTAACGCCATTAGAAGCGTCAATTTTTACATCTGAACCTTCAACTGTTTTAGCTGTCTTCAGTTTAGCTACATCAGCAGCCAGTACTTTTCCTGAGACAACATGATAGGTCAAGATTTTCTTCAGCTTGGGAATATCTTTCAGTAATGCATCTACTGTACCTGCTGGAAGCTTGTTAAATGCTTCATCAGTAGGTGCAAACACGGTGAATGGGCCATTACCATTCAGTGTACCTTCTAGACCAGCCGCTTGGATTGCTGCAATTAGTGTCTTGAAAGAACCATTATTAGTAGCAGTGTCAATTATGTTGGCCATGTGCTTTACCTAGTTCTGTGTAACTTGTTACAAATCTAAACTATTTTTCCATAAAAGCTATCTATCGTTAGACGTATGTCAAATAAAAAATTTTATTGATACTATAAAAGTTTATATATATTTTTATACAAACAGAGAATTATATGTATATACCGCAGGCATGGCTGCTTCTTCCTTTTTCTACACATTAATAGGTGCGATCGCAGTTCACTAGTACCAATGCAGTACTCAAACTACCAATAAAGTCAGCCAATTAGCTAAATAGAATAGTTTTCTTGGTAATAATAAGTTTTTAGATATTTATTCATTGTCTGATAGTTTTACAAAAAACCTATATAAAACAACCATTTCAGGGTATTTCTAAAATTTAGACGTGCTTAATCAGCTTTTTGTCAGGATTCGTTAACCAGAATTGTTGGTAATGAGTGGATTTAACTGATATTATTTCATCACTAAATACATTTCACTCGCTGTTTGTGTAATTTTACTTGGAAATAATAAACGGCTCATCACACTAATGCTTTTAGCAATTGCGATCGCCATTTATTTCCAGAAATTTGTCATGCGTAGAAATTACGCCAAAACCGTCTCTAACTCACATTTATCCATATCCTCTGCATTCTGTGTGGTTGATTTTTCTGTTGCCTGTCCGTAAGTCAGGTATGTCAAAAATGAGACTTTTCGGTAATATTTTCCCCAAACTATAACTTTCATGAACAGAAGAAGACTTATCGCTTGGATTGCTACGGCAGTTACCAGCATGACGTTGGTAATAGGCTTGCAGTTTGTCAATTTCTCGCCAGCACAATCTGCAACAACCCTTAATGTGTATGCGGCTGTCAGCTTAACAAACGCGCTCAATGCCATTAAAACTCAGTACCAAAATGCTAACCCGACTATCAATATTGTTTATACGTTTGGTGCTTCTGGTACTTTACTGAGCCAAATACAAGCGGGAGCGCCAGCAGATATTTTCATTTCAGCTGCGACCGACCAAATAGATGTCTTGCAGAATTCAAGCCCAAGTAAATTGGTTTCAGGTAGCCGTAAAAACATTGCCAGAAACAGTCTAGTTTTGATTACACCTACGACACCTCCGATTAGTGCTGGTAGTGCTAGTCTCACTAGCATCAATGGTTTGACCAACGCCAATATTACTGGTATTGCGATAGGTGACTACACAGGTACTCCTCCAGTTGTACCAGCAGGAAATTATGCCAAACAAGTTCTCACTACCCGAGGTATTTTCAATACTGTTAGTTCTAAATTATCCCTTGCTCCCAATGTACGTGCCGTTTTAACTGCTGTTGAAAATAAAACTATCGTAGTTGGAGGTGTAAATAAAACTATTGACGCAGGTTTTGTTTACACAACTGATGCTTTCATTTCTAACAAAGTAAAAGTCGTAGAAACTGCCAAACCGTCAGAGAGCGATCCAATTGTCTATCCATTGGGTATACTCACCAGAACTACAGTTCTATCAACGGCACAGAGTTTTTCTACCTACTTAAGTGGTACTACTGCCCAGGGTATTCTTCGATCTAACCAATTTAAGGCACCTTGATCGCCAGAAAGTAAATCAATCAAGTACTCGCTGTCGTTAATTTTGAACTATTTGGAGTAATGTTTCGTGAAGTTTACTAAAAAACTTTCAATTATTGTTTGTGGTTTAACCACTGCCTTCCTTCATACTGCTGTAATTACCAATACTTATAAATCAGCAGCACAAGCAGATGGAGCAAATCTGATTTATAACGGGGACTTTGAAATGGATCCTCTCGTAGATCCTAATGATGCTACCATTTCAAATCCTAATATTACAGGATGGGTTAAGTCTGGCGATCCGATAGATACAGCAATTATTAGAATTAGCAATTTTCCTTACACTGGGAACCAAGGGATATCGCTTGGTAACGTTTCAGACATTAGCTATCTATCACAGACTATCCCTACAGTTGATGGTCAATACTACCAACTGACTTACTATTTAGCATCAACAGAGGAGGCACCCGATCTGAATAATAAATTTCAGGTTTTTATAGGTGCAAAGAAGGTTGATGTTAAAAAGGATATTGCTTTTCAAGGATACA
Source organism: Nostoc sp. 'Peltigera membranacea cyanobiont' 213 (assembly GCF_002245975.1). Taxonomy (NCBI): domain Bacteria; kingdom Bacillati; phylum Cyanobacteriota; class Cyanophyceae; order Nostocales; family Nostocaceae; genus Nostoc; species Nostoc sp. 'Peltigera membranacea cyanobiont' 213. The sequence goes on from NZ_NOLI01000079.1 coordinate 27,141, forward strand.
CGCAATACTCATTAGTTTTTAAAGCGAAAACAACATCCACAGAGATAAAGTTTGGTTCCAAAGCCAAGTTTGCGTTTTTATATTTGGATAATGTGAGTGTTAAAGCTATACCTTAATATGAAGGGGGAAATTGAGTTTAATAAAACTAACTCTTCTAAACTAGGATGAAGCATTTAGCTTTCTTGACACTACTGAGAGTCAGCATGGATGTAACTATAGCGGTTCTCATTTGCATGAAGTACATTTTTAAACCTCACCCCCAACCCCTCTCCAAAGCATCACACAGGGGAGTGTTTGCGTGCCTCAAGTACGGGGTAAGGTTCAGACTGTATTGCACTGAAGTGATAACTGCTATATCAACTTGTCTTAATTGTCGAAAATTTAAATTATTAGGAGTCAAGTTTCGTGAAGTTAACTAAAAAACTCTCAATTATTGTTTTAAGTGTTACTACTACCTTAATTAGCACTGCTGTGATTACCAATACTTATAATGTAGCAGCAGAAGCGGCAGAACTCGTTAAAAACGGAAGCTTTGAATTCGACCCCCTCGTAGATCCTAACGATCCCAACGTTACAAATCCTAATGTTACAGACTGGATTAAATCTGGCGATCCTATCGATACATCATTAACTAAAATTAGCAATTTTCCTCAACATGATAGTGGTAATCAGGGCTTATCACTTGGTGGATTTGTAAACCTCAGCTACATATCACAGACGCTTTCTACACAACCTGGTCAAAAATACGAACTTAGTTACTATTTAGCATCTGTAGATGAGGCCCCTTGGCTTGATAATCAATTTCAGACATTTGTAGGTGAAAATAAAATTTTTGATCAAAAAAACATTTCTTTTCAACCATACACGCAATATAAGTTCAATTTCACAGCAGACGCATTATCCACAGAGTTAAAATTTGGGAATGTGGATAAATATGCATTTCTCTACTTAGATGGTGTGAGTGTAAAAGCTGTGCCTGAACCATCAGCTATTGGAGGAGTAGCAGTTGCAGGATTACTAGGAATTTGGCTGAAGAAAAAGAAGGCGATTAGCTAGTGCATTAGGGCAAAAAAAGCGGCCAGCCTTGTTTTCTATATCTATTTACCTTGGGGAGATACGAGACACGAACAATATAGGAGAGACTTTTTCTGATGTTAGCGCTTGCGTCTTTGAAGGAGAAGGCTGGTCAATTTTTTCAGAGGTTATACACTACAAATAATAGTTATTTTTTGCCCCTATTGGAAAAGGTAAAAATTCAGTACCTAGAAGTAAAAATATAAAATTAATTTAGGATAATTGTTAGATTGAATAAGGATTTTTATTGGTGCAAGTGACCTGAGAAAACTACGAATTTATATTTAAATTGTCATGTCAGGCTTTTTTACCAAATTATTTGGTATATACCTACTTTAATGGTATGATCTCATCATTCTATCCCTTTTACTCTCTGTTTAAGTAAACTTACTGGAAAATTATCAATTTCCATTGTCGGAAACGCTTTGGGTAATTCCGGCTTGGTTTTTTGTTTCCAGGTATCGATATATGCGAGTGATGGGATTTCATCTTAAACTATAACTTTCATGAACAGAAGAAGACTTATCGCTTGGATTGCTACGGCAGTCACCAGCATGATGCTGGTAATAGGCTCCCAGTTTGTCAATTTATCGCCAGCAAACTCCACAACTACACTTAACGTGTTTGCGGCTTCTAGCTTAACAAACGCGATGAATGACATTAAGACTCAGTACCAAAGTGCTAACCCAAGTGTCAACGTTGTTTATACGTTTGGTGCTTCTGGTACCTTACTTAGCCAAATACAAGCAGGAGCAGCAGCAGATATTTTCATTTCTGCTGCCACCGACCAAATAGATGTCTTGCAGAATGCAACCCCAAGTAAATTGGTTGCAGGTAGCCGTAAAAATGTTGTCAAAAACCGTCTAGTTTTGATTGCTCCTACAACACCTCCTGTTAGTGCTGGTAGTGCTGCTCTCACTAGCTTCAATGGTTTGACTAACGCCAACATTACTGGTATTGCCATAGGTGATTACACAGGTACTCCGCCAGTTGTGCCAGCCGGAAATTATGCCAAACAAGTTCTTACTAGCCGAGGTATTTTCACTACTGTTAGTCCTAAAACATACCTCGCTAGCAATGTGCGTAATGTCTTAACTGCTGTTGAAAATAAAACTCTTGTAGTTGGAGGCGTAAGTAAAACTATTGATGCAGGTGCCGTTTACAAAACTGATGCTGCAATTTCTACCAAGGTAAGAGTTGTAGAAACTGCCCTAACAACAGAGAGCGATCCGATTGTCTATCCACTGGGCATACTCGCCAACACTACAGTTTTATCGACAGCACAGAGTTTTTCTACCTACTTAAGTGGTACTACTGCCCAGAATATCTTCAAAAATACTTACGGGTTTATCTTGCCTTAATCACCACAAAGTAAATCGATCGAGTACTCGCTGTCGTTAATTTTGAACTATTTGGAGTTATGTCTTGTGAAGTTCACTAAAAAACTCTCAATTATTTGTTGTAGTTTGACTACTGCTCTCCTTAATACTGCTGTGATTACCAATACTTATAAGTCAGTAGCACAAGCAGATGGATCAGAACTGATTACCAACGGGGGATTTGAAAACGATTCTCTTGTAGATCCGAATAATCCCAATGCTACAAATCCTAATATTACAGGATGGATTAAAAATGGCGATCCGATAGATACATCAGGTACTAGGATTGACAATTTTGCTAACACTGGGACTCAAGGTTTATCGCTTGGTGGATTTTCAGACTTGAGCTACATATCACAAAATGTCCCTACAGTCGTTAATCAATACTACCGACTTACTTTCTATTTAGGATCAACAGAGGAAGCACCCGATCTTGATAATAAATTTCAGGCTTTTATACGTGAAAAGCCGGTTTGTACGAAAAATAATACTTCTCACCAACCCTACACACAATACACGTTTTATTTTCAAGCCAAAGAAACATCCACCGAGATCAGGTTTGCTTCCAAAGTCAAGTATGCATTTTTATATTTGGATGATGTGAGTTTCAAATCTATAGATCAACTAGGGCAAAACTCTGTATGTGAGTGACAATCCTGGGAGTAAATAAGCCACAGAGCACGAGCTAACAATCACCCTCTTAAAATCCCAAGCGATATCTGGCTCTAGAGTGTTGAGAATTCCACTTAAATTCATCTGATTAAAAACTCCATCATCGGTTTATGGAGAGATTATCTATGGTAAATAGCTAACTCTTATCAACCTAGATAAAGTGTTTATTTTCTTGACACCAATTAGAGCCAGCAAAAATGTAACTATCACCTTGTTTGAATTGTCGGAATTTGGAATTATTTGGAGTCAACTTTCATGAAATTAACTAAAAAACTTTCAATTATTGTTTTTAGTTTTACTACTACCTTCGCTAGTACTGCTATGATTACTGGTACTTATATTCCAGTAGCACAAGCACAACAATATAATCCCAACTATGTTGTAGATCCTCAAGACCGGGTTTTTAACGGAGGATTTGAAGTCGATCCCCTCGTAGATCCTAATAATCCCAACACTACAAATCCCAATATTACAGGATGGAATAAATCTGGCGATCCGTTTGATACATCAGGAATTAAAATTAGCAATTTTCCCCAAAGTGGTAATCAAGGTTTAGCGATTGGTTCATTTGTAAATCCTGCTTACATATCCCAGAATCTGGCTACGACTATCGGTAGTAACTATAATCTCAGTTTCTCTTTAGGAACAGATGAAGATAGCAGTCAAGTTGATAATATATTTCAGGCATTTATCGATGAAAGTAAAGTTTTTGAGAAAACAAATAGTATAAATACTGCTGGAAATCCCTTCACACAATATGACTTGAGTTTTGTGGCGACAAAATCATCTACAGAATTGAAATTGGGTGGTAGAGCTAGCTATGGTTTTTTATACTTGGATAGTGTGAGTGTAACACCTGTGCCTGAACCATCAGCTATTGGAGGAATAGCAGTTACTGCTGGATTATTGGGAATATGCCTGAAGAGAAAGAAAGCAATTAGCTAAAAAGAATAGCTCTTTTTTGTCACTTTCAGAAAACAATAGAGCGTAGACGCATAGCGACTTGTCTTTAGACATCGCTACACAATCTTAATGGAAAAGATGCGATCGCTCTATTGTTTCTATAGTTCACTCAAATTTGATAGTCCAATGCAACTAAAACTCTGCCACAATGCTGATTTGCGGGTACAGCTTCCGGCATCTTTTTTGGTTGTGGTAAGTTGAGGTTTTTCATGAGTTCGATGAACTGGTTGCGGCTGCATCCGGCAAACCGGGGATTCCAGGATTTTTCCTCGCCAATGGTGGATACTGTCTGTCCTTTTACCCGCCGGTACATTCAACAAGTGACAATCTACTGGTGTCCCATAAGCAACTCCTCTACCAACTTCAGAATTACGTTCAATCAACTTGATGGACAATGGTATGGTTGCGTTGCGTAAAAGATTTGCTGCAACCAGAGAACCACTAAAGCCACCACCAGTAATGGCGATCGCAACTGGAGAAACGGTTAGGTTAAGAATATTATTGTTCATAGGATGTGTGAGTTGCACCGATAACTTTACCTCTGCAATTGTCAATATTTTCTGACATTACTAGCATTCAACTTTCAGATAATGTTTGGCTTAACGTTATAAAAGCAATATAGAGTAGTCACAAATACAGTAGCTCTAAATCAGTTATGAGAAAATAATCAGGTTGTGAATGTCACTAAGTATTGGGTGCAAAATGTGGAGACGTTTGCTAACTGAATTGAACGAAGCCTATCGAAAACTTCGTGAAATCAAAAGCGCATTTACACACAAACTTATAAGGGAATTAAAATGACTTACGATTCAGAAGATGTGCAAAAAATCCTTGAAATAGCACTCACTCGCAAACAAAAAGGAGAATTTTCACGAGAACAGCTTCTAGAAATGGCATCGGAGTTAGGTATTTCTTCTGATATTTTAGAAAAAACCGAAAAAAAGTGGTTAGTTCAACAAGAAGAGGAACGGTTGCGACACACATTTAATACTTTCCGACGCAGAGCCTTTTGGGGGCATTTTGTTTCCTTTTCAGCAGTGAATTTATTCCTCATTCTCTTGAATTTCATCACTAGTCCTAGTTATTTTTGGGCTATTTTCCCAGTATTAGGATGGGGGTTAGGACTATTTTTTCATTGGTGGGGTGTTTATCAGAGTAAATCAGAGGATTACGAAATAGCCTTTCAAAAATGGCGTTCACAGATTTAACAAAAAGTCAAGTCAGATTCAAATAATTTTTGGGGGCGATCGCTTCACGAGTCACTGTAGCGGAAGTTAAGCTACCCTTCATAAGCTGTTCAAGTAGGGGCAATTCATGAATTGCCCTAAGAAAAAATCTTTCTTTCCGGCTATTGTTTGCGTAATACCAATTCTCTATGAAGATGCGCTAAACCATAAGTACAAGAAAGAAAAACGAACCGAAATCGCGCAGCGTCTCGTCAGAGAAGAATACAAAGAAAGAAGTTAAAAGGGTTTAGCGTACCCTCACAAAGAAATGGTATAAGTTCTGTAGTTAATAGAGAACTATTTGCATAACTTATGTGGGGTTGGGGCTGTTGCCAACCTTTTTGCCTAGAAATTCCAAGATATTCAGCCAGCCCTGTTGTCCAAATTTGCGTGTCCTTCTGGATAAAATTTTCCCTTAAATCTGGGGCATCCTGAAACTTGAGTAGTTCTACAATCACACCCTGTAATCTCTGTGTTTGCCAATTTGCCAAAATAGAGATGTAGGCTAGAAGAACTAGGCTTTTAACATAGCTTGATTGCCTACACTCAGGAGCAAGAGTCGGCTGGTTTGAAACAATTAAGAGGAAGGGAATATGGACAACAGCAACTGGTTGCAACAGCTAATGATGGTGGGTCTTGGTACAACGTCTTTAGTAGCAGAAAAACTGCGCCAAGTCGGCGATGACTTAGTTAAAGACGGTAAGCTCAATCCTGAGCAAGCCAAAGCAGTTATAGACGATCTTGCCCAGCAGTTAAAGTCGGAGCAAGGAAACTTCGATGTCCAAATGCAACGACAAATGCGAAATATGATGCAAGATTTGGGGGTAGCTCGCCAGTCGGAAGTGGACGAACTGCGGGGTAGAATTGACCGTTTAGAGCGTCAATTGCGCGATTTAGAAAATAAGCTTTGGCGTTAAGATGTCCTTTGTGATTTAAACTAATTGTGTCCTATTGGTAATCTTTTTGCCAGGATACTTAAGTAAGGAGAACTGATTTTGAAACCAATTTTCCTCAGCGTGGCGTTCATGCTGGTGTGTGTTGTGCTTTTGGTTGTAGGGCAAGTAGGCAGTAAACAGAATACCGCCATTGCGGCCGAGTTAACCCAAAGTCCGCCAACGGCCACAACTGTAACTGAAAACAATATCTTAATTGCGAGTAATACTATGTCTGATGCTAATGCCGTAACTACCCCCTCTGGATTAAAGTATGTTGAGTTAAAAGAGGGGACTGGGGCGACTCCTCAACCAGGACAAACGGTTGAAGTTCACTATGTCGGCACCTTAGAAGATGGTACTAAGTTTGATAGTTCACGCGATCGCGGCCAACCCTTCAGCTTTAAAATTGGCGTTGGACAAGTAATCAAAGGTTGGGACGAGGGAGTTAGCACAATTAAAGTAGGCGGCCTTCGTAAGTTAATCATCCCATCTGAGTTAGGCTATGGCGCTCGTGGTGCTGGTGGCGTGATTCCACCTAATGCAACTCTAATTTTTGAAGTGGAATTGCTGGGAGTTAAGTAGAAAATAGGGCATGGGCATTGGGTATTGGGAATTAAGTAAATAATCTAACTTTTAATCTTCTGCTCCCAATCCCTAGTCCCCAGTGCCCAGTCCCCAATTCAATAGCTAAATTTTTAAATTTTGAAACTTTGTAAACTGTGGATTAAATAAAAGTTTCGCAGTCCCTGTAGGCCCGTTGCGGTGTTTAGCTATAATTACTTCTGCAATGCCGCGATCGGGAGTATCTGGAGAGTAATATTCATCGCGGTACAACATTATTACTAAATCCGCGTCTTGTTCAATGGAATTGTGAACAATAATATTATTTGCAACAAAATTATGCAACCCAGGAACCGTAAGATCAAATACTTCTTCCTCGCCGCCATATTCAATTGAAAGTATCTCGTCCCAATAAACATCACTTTTGGCAAGAGTAACAAGTTTAGATGATTGAACAACATTACCAACTTTTAAACATCTTTCTCGACTTAAATTTAGTTTATAAAGGGTAGAGCCACAATGCGAAACTCCAATGGAGGCTTGTAATATCCGTGTGGTGAATCCAATAGCTTGCATTGCAGGTACAACCTCTATTTTCCAAACATCTTTCGGAATTACATCTCTATTAGGGTTGTGAATACTATTTTCAAGGTGTTGAAAAATATCTTGGAGTGAACGTAGCTTATATTCTCCGACTGCTCCAACATGAATAATAAATAACTGGAGATCGGGCTTACCAGTGATTATTACATGATATTGATTTCTGCCTTTCCCAACTTGAGAAACTATCCTGAGTGTTGCGTTAATGCCAAGTCTTAACAAAAGTGTCTGTATATCAAAAGCTAGTCTCTGACTACTCGTTGCATAATATGCAATAGGTCTTAAGTTTTTTCCTGCAACCAATTTTATACAGCCATCTGTACTCCAAAGGTGTCTTAAAAAGCAACCTATTGACTCTTGGGGTTGTGAGAACAATTCTTGAGGTACAAATTTTTCATAAGACCTTAAACCAAAAACACCGAGAGAGTCTAGCCATTTGGCTATTGGATTTCTCACACGATGAGTTAGATTCTGTGCTGCGGATAAGTAAACTTGATACCAGCTACGTTCAGGTGAAATTCTAGGAACAATTGAATCTCCAAAAACTTCTCTTGCCAAGAAAGTAACATTCTGAGCTAAATCTATCTCTCTGGTAGTGTACTGTATGGCATGACGTGGCAATGTACAACCGTCGCCAATTAAATGCCCTAATAATGCAACTTCGGCATAAGTCATGGTTTGTTTACCAGGACTGGGGAGATGTCTTGGTAAACATAGATGCTCTTTAGGAGTTAATTCATCAAGTCTTTTCCAGCCATTAATTGTTAAAAATTTGTGATTAACTGTAGCACGAATTTTTCGCCCCAATCGAGTTATTAAGGTAAACACAGGCTTAATACCTGTGGAAAAAGCATTGCTAAAAATTGCCTTTTCTAGCTGCATTGTAGCTTCGTTTAACGCCCAAACTGCAAAACCAGATTTACCTGCTAATTCCCTAATTGGTACTTGCAAGCCGTTATCCGCCAAAGTTACTAGGGTGTCACCTGTCAAACAACCCGATTCTCTCAAATCAGATAACATCGGACGCTTATTAGTGCGTGCTTCCACCCCTCGACTCAACTGAGATAGGGCAATAACTGGTACAGATAATTCCCGCGCTAAACCTTTGAGTTGACGCGTAATTTTTGATAATTCTTGTACGCGATTATCACCTGCTCCTTCCATCAATTGTAAGTAATCTATTACAATTAATCCTAATTCAGTTCCAACTTCTGCTTGTAGTCTTCTTGCCTGACTACGCATTTGTGTAACTGTAATATTCGGCGTGTCGTCAATATAAATTGGCATCTCAGAAAGGATACCAATAGCTCGGCTTAAAGGTTCCCACTGTGTTTGACTGAGGCGACCAGTTCGCAGATAACTACTTTCAATTTGCGCTTCGCTAGCTAATAGCCGTTGCGTCAGTTGCTCTTTTGACATTTCTAAACTGAAAAAAGCAACTGGTAATTTATAAGAAGCGGCGATGTTATGAGCTAGGTTAAGGCAAAATGCTGTTTTTCCCATTGATGGTCTGCCAGCGACAATAATCAAATCAGAGCGCTGAAAGCCGCTAGTCATGGCATCTAAATCGTAAAATCCGCAGGGAATACCAGGTAAAGCGATGCCTTGATTTCTATCTTCAATATCCTGGAAATTATTAATTAGAGTATCAGAAATATGAACTAAACCCGATTGGGGACGTTCTTGAGTTACACCGAATACTTTCTGTTCTGCTTGGTCTAAAACAGTTGATAACTCGGTTTCTGTCTCGTAACCAAGATGGACAATTTCATTGCCAGCTTTAATTAACTGCCGCCGCAGGTATTTTTCTGTCACTAACCCTGCTAAACCGTCGATGTTCACAGCTGACACTGTGCGATCTACCAGAGTTGCTAGCTTATTTCTGCCACCAATACGCGCCAGTAAATCGTGATCGGTCAGCCAACTTGTAACCGAGAGCATATCTGTGGGTTTACCTTGGGCGTGAAGCCTGACAGCTGCTTGATAAATCTCTTTGTGAGCGCTAATGTAAAAAGCTTCGGGAAGAAGGCGATCGCTAACTCGACTAATCGCTTCTGGATCTAGCAAAATACCCCCCAAAATCGCTTCTTCGGCCTCGATATTTTGTGGGGGGAGGCGATCGCTACCATCGCCTTTAAAATTCAGTTCTTCAGCCATAAACGATTTTAGTTTTGACGATTTTGCTAGAGACGCGATTAATCGCGTCTGTAGAGGAGTTAGGAATATTATTCACTCCCTCATCCCCCTCATCTTTGCGTCCCCCTTCTGAGTTAACTAGCGACGACTTGAATATCGACTTGTGCTACTACATCAGAATGCAGCTTGATTTCGGCTTGATAAGTACCAAGGTGGTTAATATCAGGGATGGTAATTCCACGCCGATCGACTTCTTGACTGGTGGCTGCCTTAATTGCATCTGCAACATCTTGGCTGGTGATAGTACCAAAAATTGCTTCGTTTTCACCAACTTGCTTGGCAATTGTCAAGCTACCAACTTTTTCCAGAGATTCTTTTTGCTCAAGAGCTTGTTGTCTGAGTTCTAATTGCCGTTGACGCTCTTGCTCGCGACGGCGTTCTACTTGCTTGAGAATACCAGGAGTGGCATTGGTTGCCAATTTCTGGGGAATCAGATAATTACGAGCGTAGCCAGGAGCTACTTCCACTAAGTCGCCAGATTTCCCCAGCTTGCTGATATCTTGATTTAAAACTAACTGTACGCGTTTCGCCATCGTTTTTCCTGTAAAATCTGATTAATTTGGGTAAGGCTTGATAGCTCACAATGTCACTGCTGTATTCCAAGCTTCTTTGCCTCCACCCTAAAGCTTACAGATCGTAGCGAAAGGAAGGGTGCGATCGCAACTATTCCCACTAAAAAGTTGAAGGAATGGGGAATGGGGAATTGGGAATGGGGAATGG
>NZ_NOLI01000008.1:0-103362 GCF_002245975.1 Nostoc sp. 'Peltigera membranacea cyanobiont' 213
GGACTGGGGACTGGGGAATTGACAAATGACTTTACAGCACGATCGCCTAACACCTAAGCTTGATTTAGGATTCATCCAGAGGATTTACACAGGCGATCGCTCGATGTCTATTCCCCAAATTACTGAATTTACTATCCGCCGTCATGCTAACGCCAAATCTTTCCAACGTGGCGAGGCATACTATGAAGCTGGTGCTGTTAATGCTGTTACCCAACGCGGTCATCTGCTTCAGGCTGAAGTTGCAGGCACTGAAGCTAGACCTTATCATGTTAATCTGAGCTTCGATGACAGTGGGTTAACCTCAGCAAACTGCACCTGTGCCTACAACTTTGACGGATGGTGCAAACACATTGTCGCGACGATGCTTGTCTGTGCCCGTGAGTCGGAAAATATTGAGCAGCGCCCCACCCTAGAACAACTACTCGATCGCTTGGATCGTAGCCAAACTCAAAGGCTGCTGCAAGAGTTGGTAAAAGAATACCCACCACTAATTGAGGCGATTGACCGTCATGTAGGTTGGATGACGAATCCGATGGTTGAGCAAACAACCATAAGACTTGTGCGCCGCCTTACTATCGATCCGGCTCCCATTCGGCGGCAAGTCCGGCAAATTATTCGGGATGCTGTGCGCTTCTTTGAGGAGGGGTGTGAAGAAGATCCGATTGCCGAAGATTTACTGAGTGTGGTGCAAACTGCGGTAGATTTTAGCGAACGGGGAGAAGGTGAAAATGCGATCGCTATTTTAGAAGCGATTACCTTTACCTGTGTGGAAAATTGGGACGATATTGCAGATTATGGCGCTGAAAATGATGAAATTGTTAGCGAATTAAATCAGGCTTGGTGTGAAGCAATTCTTACTGCTGAACTCACCCCCGAAGAAAAAGTTGATATTCAAATAAATTTGGAAGCTTGGCAAGATGAGTGGAACGCTGATTTTGGCTTAGTTATGGAAGCTTTACGCCAAGGTTGGGATTATCCACCATTGCTACAAGTTCTCCAAGGTAATATTACCGAAAGGGGAGCTTGGGAAGAAGATGTGCCAGACTATGCAGATGATTTGGCACTAATTCGGCTAAAAATCCTTGAAGGTCAGGAACGTTACCAAGAATACTTGTATTTAGCAAAAGCAGAAGGGCAAACCCAGCAATATCTGACAATGTTGGGGCGTTTGGGCAGGGTGGAAGAAGCAATTGATGCTGCTCAAACCCAGATGAACTCAATGGAAGAGGCTTTTGCCCTAGCAAAAACATTAAGCGAACAGGGAGCATTACAGCAAGCACTAGATATAGCCCAGAGTGGCTTAAATTTACCAGGTAATTGTCAGTATGAATTAGGAATTTGGACAAGTGATTTAGCTGTTGAGTTGGGTAATAGTGAAGCTGCTTTATTAGCAATCAAGGCGGCTTTTCAAGTTAAGCCCTCTTTTGTTGACTACGAAAGGATGGCAGAATTGGCTGGGGAAAACTGGGAAAGTGTCAAAACAGACCTGCTGAGAATTGTCCGTACTTGTAGTGGTTGGGGAACAGAATCAGCCAAGGTGGATATATTCTTGCATGAGGGGCTAATTGATGATGCAATTGCGATCGCTAACGAACTCAGTTCAAATTATTCAGAATTGATTCATCGCGTCATGAATGCTGCTATCCCTCACAATCCTAGTTGGGTGATTGCTAATGCGCGTCGCCGTGCTGAAAAGATTATGGATGCGGGTAAAGCCGAATACTACTACTACGCAGTTGAATGGTTGAAAAAGGCACGTACCGCCTATTTGGAATCTGGGAAGAAAGCTGACTGGTTAAGTTATCGGCAAAACTTGATGCAAACCCACGCTCGTAAACGTAAATTAATGGGAATGTTCCAGCAAAGGGATATGGATTGACACTCTGCGGTCTGAATAATTGATGCTTTGAAGTCTGCAATCACCAGATTAGGGATTTCCAAGTAAAAAAATATTCCGTCGCAGAGGGACAAGGGGGACAAGGAAGACAAGGGAGACAAGGAAGAAAGAAGTCTAGTTGAGTAGACAAATTGAATAATTTATTTTTTGGAGTTCCCTTATTTCGTTTTTAAATTGAGATTTGCCCAAGATATCAACTTTAGCGGCAAAAGATGAAGTAAGATTCACATCTGAGGCAGTTTCCGTATAATCCCATAGTTACTGACAAAAAATAGTCCAGTGTGATGATTAATAAATATCCTCAGAATCTTATAACGTCCCAGTTACCACTGCTTATATTACTCAGCAGCATATCTTCTAGTCCACTGAAAGCTCAGGCTGTTGATACAACACAATTACCAACTAGTAATTTTATCCTGTCACAACAACTCCCACCACCACGAGATTTACAACCACCCATACCTTCGCCACGTCCTTCACCAGAACTACCACAGCAACTTCCCCCACCAGCAGAACTATTTCCCCCCTCTGTCCCCACTCCCACACCTGATGAACCACCACTGGGCAACTTTCCTCAAACTATTGTTGTAGAACGGTTTGAAGTTCTTGGTAGCACAGTCTTCAGTCCCAAAGAGTTAGCCAAAGCCACTGCTGAATTTACCAAACGACCGATCTCGCTGACTGAAGTGTATCAAGCGCGTTCTAAAATTACCGATCTATATGTCAGAAATGGTTACATTACGTCTGGTGCATATATCCCACCCCAAACAATCCAATCCGGTGTTGTCAAAATTCAGGTGGTTGAAGGTAAATTAGAAGATATTCAGGTAACTGGGACTCGGCGATTGAATCCAAATTATGTCCGTAGCCGCCTAGCAATAGCGACATCAGCACCTCTGAATCGCCAACGTCTACTAGAAGCACTGCAACTATTGCAACTGAATCCTTTAATTCAAAACGTGTCTGCTGAACTATCAGCAGGATCGCGGACAGGTTCGAGTCTTTTAGAAGTCAAGGTTAGTGAGGCAAAAACCTTTAGTAGCCAAATAGTTCTTGATAATGGGCGATCGCCTAGTGTTGGCAGTTTTCGCCGCCGATTACAATTGAGTGAAGCCAACTTATTGGGATTAGGGGATTCTCTAGGTGTTGCTTACACTAATACCGATGGTAGCAATTCCTTTGACGCAAGCTACACATTACCACTCAATCCCCGCAATGGGACACTTACCTTCAACTATGGCACTACCTCAAGTAATGTCATTGAACCTCCTTTCAACGTTTTAGATATCGAATCGGCTTCTCGCTATTACGAAGTAACATTCCGCCAGCCCATAGTTCAAACTCCTACCCAAGAATTTGCTCTGGGATTGACAGCCTCTCGCCGGGAAAGTGAAGCCTCTTATAGCCCTTTGGGAGAACAACTACCTTTCCCCGGTTTAGGTGCTGATGAACAGGGACGCACAAAGGTATCTGCATTCCGATTTTTTCAAGAGTGGACGAGTCGTAACAGTCGCCAAGTCATCGCCCTCCGTTCTCAATTTAGCTTGGGCATAGATGTATTGAATCCCACGATTAATCAAAATGCTCCCGATGGGCGTTTTTTTGCTTGGCAAGGACAAGCACAGTGGATACGCCTTTTAGCTCCTCAAACCTTACTGTTACTTCGTTTAAACACACAACTTGCATCTAGAACACTTTTGCCTTTAGAGCAATTTGGCTTAGGTGGGCAAGATAGCATTCGGGGCTATCGTCAAGATTACCTGCTAACGGATAACGGCACTTTTGTCTCTGCGGAAGTTCAAGTACCAATTCTGCGCTTACCTCAAATAGATAGTACCTTACAGGTTGTTCCCTTTGCAGATTTTGGTATTGGCTGGAATAGTTCGGGTAGAGAGAATCCCAACCATAATACTTTAGCTGCTGTTGGTTTGGGGTTGCGTTGGACACAGGGCGATCGCTTCACGGTTCGTCTTGACTGGGGCGTTCCTTTAATATCTGTTGACTCAAATGACAGAACATTACAAGAAAACGGTCTGTATTTCAGTTTACTCTATAATCCTTTTTAAACTTTCGGTGTTAGAAATAGTTTATTCTCCTTCTTTGATATCCGATAGGCTTCACCAATGGCGGATTCCAGCCATTAAAAAATAAAAACAAGACGGTTATTTATATAATTTGGAGTTTCCCCACTCCAAATAAAAATCCGTAAATACACTATGTATTATATTCAGTGTTTGATCTGATTCTGGGTATCCTAAAAAAGAGAAGGTTGGGTTAGATAGACGAAGGGACAAAGTTTATAACTTATCTCTGGGATTTCAATTTAAAAATATTCCAACCAATAGTCATACTTGTAGGGTGTGTTACCGCGATAGCGTAACTCACTATTTGTAGGTGATGCGTTAGGCTTAACACCATAACACACCCTGCTGAATAATTTATTTATTTTTGGAAAGTCCAAATGAGTCGAGAAAATAGCTAGAACTTCTACCGCAAAAACTGATTCAACAATTAGTCATATTATTCAATAATGTCAATCATGAATAGAAGGGCTGGTTTGCAATTCACACCAATTTTGTGATCGCAGGTGGTGACAACTTTGATTAAACAAGTTTTCCTAGAAGTTAAGACTTTCAGAACACCTTCTGAAAGTGTTATTTTTCAGACTAAAACATAAATATATGAGAAATTGAGGAACAGCCATGCTAGGAAATGAGCGGGAAAAAATACGCCATCTGTTGGTCATCAAAGACCTGCGAGGGCGGCGAACTGTCCCCTTGCGAGAGACTACTTATTCTCTGGGGCGGCATCCTGCAAACACTATTATCTTGGCTTCTCGGTCAGTATCAATGCAACATGCAATTTTATTACGAGTAACTGTTCCAGAGACTGACCAATATGGCTTCCAGATTATTGATGGCAACTATAAGGGGAAAGGAAGTACTAATGGCTTATTTATAAATGGTGCTAAATGCTTTTCTCATAATCTTAGAAATGGAGATACTATTGCCTTTGGCAGTAATCAAGCTCAGGCTAAATATTATGCTATTTCTAACATTTCAGAACAAGCATTCTCTGAATCTTTTGATGTTGAAGACTTATCTGGTTTCTTATCAGAGCAAGCCAGTCCTGCCAATCCTTTTCAAACCCTAGCTATCGATCCTGGTTTTGAAGCAGCTAGTGAGTCTGCCTTAGCTCGCCTAGCATCATTCCCTGAACTCATCCCCAATCCAATTATTGAGATGGACTTTGAGGGAATAGTGACTTATCTCAATCCAGCCGCAGCCCTCAAGTTTCCTAACCTCAGAAAAGTTGGGACGCAACACCCAATATTAGCAGGACTTCTGAATACAGTTAAGAATCTAGAAAAAAATTCTTTTGTGCGCGAAGTGGAAGTAGGTACAGAAGTTTTTGAGCAATCCGTTCTCTACCTGCCTGAAAGTGATTTAATTAGAACTTTTATTATTAGAGATATTACGGAGCAAAAACAAGCTACAGCCGAATTGCGTCAGCGCGATCGCTTGCTACAAGCTGTTGCAGAAGCTGCCAATTATTTGCTAGGGGAAATGAATTATGAAACTGGTATCGATCGCGCTCTAGCTCTACTGGGTGAAGCTGCCCAGGCAGATCGGGCTTATCTCTTTCAGAACCATCTCCATCCGGCTACAGGAGAAATAGCTGTCAGCCTCCGGTTTGAATGGACGCAATCTTTGATTGAATCTACCCACCACCATTGGCAGAATCAACCTTATCAAGCTTCTGGATTAGCCCGTTGGCACGCTGTTCTCTCTAGCGGCCAGTCGATTAGCGGACTCACCTCAGAATTTTCTGTCGCCGAACAAGAATTTCTGATCAGAGATGGCATTCAATCCCTTCTCCTAGTGCCTCTCCGCTTAGAGAACGAGTGCTGGGGGTATCTTGGCTTGGCAGATTGCAACTTTGAGCGTCATTGGTCAAAGCATGAAGAATCTACCCTGTTGACAATGGCCGCCAGTATCATTGGTGCGCGGCAGCGTCAGCAAGTAGAAGAGAAAATTCGCTATCAAGCCCTCCATGACTTGCTGACAGGGTTGCCCAATCGCTTACTATTTAGCGAACTGCTCAGTAAAACTCTGCCCAATGCCACTCGAAATGGCGAAAGTTTAGCTGTGATCTTCCTCGATCTGGATCGCTTCAAGGTCATTAATGACACCCTGGGGCACACTTTGGGAGACCAATTGTTAAAAAGCCTCGCTCAAAGATTACAAGACTTACTCAGAGGCGGAGACACTATAGCCCGTTGGGGAGGCGATGAGTTCACTATCTTACTGCCGCGAGTCCTAGATATTGAAGAAGTAACGCAGGTGGCGTACAGAATCTTACAAACCTTAGAAGATCCTTTCCATCTTCAAGGGCATGAACTTTATGTGACTGCCAGCCTCGGTATTGCGTTGCTTGATAACAACAGTCCTGATGCCGAAACCCTAATTCAGCACGCAGATGCCGCTTTATATTATGCCAAAGATAAAGGGCGGAATAACTACCAATTTTATAGTGTTTCTCTAAGTGCCAAAAATCCCGAACTTCTGACTTTAGAAAAGAGTTTGCGCTATGCCCTAGAACGTAAAGAATTTGCGCTGTTCTATCAGCCTCGGATAAACATTGCCACAGGAGAAATTACTGGTATGGAGGCTCTGTTACGCTGGCAACACCCAGAAATGGGATTGGTTGCACCCAGTGTCTTCATTCCCCTGGTCGAAGAAAGTGGATTAATTATCTCCATTGGCGAATGGGTGTTGCGGACAGCCTGTATCCAAAACAAAATCTGGCAAGATGCAGGATTACCACCCATAACGATCGCTGTTAATCTTTCTCTAAAGCAGTTTCGCCAACCCAAATTAGTGGAGATTATAGCCACAGTTTTAGAGCAAACGGGTCTAGAGCCGCGCTTTTTAGAATTAGAAATTATGGAAACCACAGCCATTGAGGATTTAAATTTTACCAGAACGGTGTTAGAGAATCTAAAACAGATGGGTGTTTACATCTCCATTGATGACTTTGGTACGGGACATTCCTCGCTTTCGCGCTTACAGCTTTTGCCACTCCACAATCTGAAAATAGATCAGTCTTTCGTTAAAGATTTTAAGCCGGATTCCAAAGTAGCTCATATTATCCAGGCCATAGTTACCTTGGGACACAGTTTGGGATTGAAGTTGACAGCCGAAGGGGTAGAAACAGAAGAGCAATTGGAGTTCTTAAAATCTATCAAATGTGAGGAGGTACAGGGCTATTTATTCTACCGGCCACTTTCTGTTCTGAAGGCTACAGAAATCCTCGAAAGTAAACGACCAACGCTCTAGAACATCGATTCAGTATTGATGATTTAGTAGATTAGGTATGTATTGGACTCAATTAAGAAGCGCTATGTAGCGCTTCTTATCTCCAACGGCGATTTAGCCGCAGTAAACTTTTTATCCCTTCACAAACTCTTTGTAGCAGAGGTCTAGGCTTTGATATAGGTTTAGGCGATCGCACTTTCCGTACAGCACCTGGATTTCTTAACTCTTGTTCTATAAGTGCCGCTTTATTTAAATCGGAAGCGGCTCTATATTCGTATCCAAGTTGAGAGCAAACTAGCCCCCGATATTTATATGCGTCAACATAGTGAGGATTGAGACGAATTGCATGGGTAAAATCTGCGATCGCATCTTCATATCTTCCTTCTGTAGCATTTTCTACTCCTAAAGTATAGAAAGTTTCTGCATCCCAACGATTGACAGATATTTTTGGGGATTTTTTAGGCGAAGATGAAGATGGATTTTCAGGAATGGGAGGCTCGGATGGACTTTCTGATTTGAGCTTGTTGTAAGCTACGTTGATTGATTTGATTTTTTCCTCAGCTTCCTGTTTTTGCTTTTGATCGACAAAGCGATCGGGATGCCAAATTTTCACCAATTGACGGTAAGCTCGCTTCACCTGTGCTTTTGATGCACCGGGTTCTAGCCCAAGAATTTCATAAGCATCATTGATATCGAGGTCATCGCGCATACTGAAAAAATCGGCAACTATATACTATGTTAACTATTCCCCTAAATTTCCTCCAATCAACCCAAACACCCCATTCTGGTTATCACTGGGATGGTAGTAGTCGCCGCTTCTTTGAAGGCTGGTATTACCGCGTCACTTTACCGGAAATTGGGCAAACCTTCGCCTTTATGTACTCCATTGAAGACCCCATTGGCGGTAAACCTTACAGTGGCGGTGCAGCCCAAGTCCTGGGCCCAGATGATGAATATTTATGCCGGACTTTTCCTGATGTGAAGAAATTTTGGGGTAGTCGGGATGTTTTAGGTTTAGGTCATTGGGGTAAAACAGATTTGCAAATTGCTCCTCTATATCTTTTACCAGCAGAGTTTGAGCATCATGTTCAAGAAGGATATCAAGCCACAGCCACCTTGAATCAGGGAATTATCCGTGACTACGCTACTAATAATTATTGCCGTTGGGAGTATGAAATTCAACCCATATATGGCTGGGGCAATAAAAATAGCATTCAGCAATCAACCGCCGGCTGGCTCTCATTCTCGCAGATTTTTGAACCCGGATGGCAGATTTTAATGGCTCACGGTTTAGCTAGTGGGAAGATTGACTGGAATGGCAAAATCTACGAATTTACCAACGCCCCAGCCTATGGCGAGAAAAATTGGGGTGGTGCTTTTCCTCAAAAATGGTTTTGGATAAATTGTAATTGCTTTGAAGGCGAACCCGACTTAGCATTAACTGCTGGCGGTGGACGGCGGGGGGTGCTGTGGTGGATGGAATCTGTAGCGATGATTGGGTTGCACTATCAAGGCAAGTTTTATGAATTTGTTCCCTGGAATTCACAAGTAGATTGGCAAATTCAGCCTTGGGGTAGATGGCAAATGAAAGCTACCAATTCTAATTATGAAATTGAATTGACAGGAACCACAGATTTACCTGGTACACCTCTGCGTGCGCCGACAGCAGAAGGTTTAAGATACTGTTGCCGAGACACCATGCAAGGAAAGTTAAATTTAGAGTTACGAGAACTAAATGGGAGAAAATCTCAAATCATTCTCAAAGCAGAAAGTTTTCTTTGTGGTTTAGAAGTAGGCGGTGGCTCTTGGGATAATGTTTGGCAGTCTCGCTAAAACTACTGCTATAATCATATATGCTTCCTAGTTGGGGTTGTAGCTCAGTTGGATAGAGCGGACGCCTCCTAAGCGTCAGGTCGTGCGTTCGAGCCGCACCAGTCCCGTCAAAAAATCCCTAAGACCTTGACTAATAGCAGGTCATAGGAATTCTTGTGATTGTTAATATATAACGCGATACGCCGTTCGCACACGGGACATTTTATGCTGTTGTCTAACTTATTTTATAGGAAATTTCATATAAAATGGACTATGACGAGGATATTATAGAAATTCCTTTACGACCTCTGGTTTGGATGGGAGACTCTCTCAAAAATATCCGCTCATTTCCTGAAGATGTGCGTGCATCAGTAGGCTATGCGCTGCAATTGGTGCAAGCAGGGGAAACACCAATGGATGCCAAACCTTTAAAAGGGGTTGGAAGCGGCGTGTATGAAATCGTCAAACGCTACGATACCGATACTTACAGGGCAGTCTATGCGGTAAAGATTGGAGAGAAAATCTATGTTCTGCACGCTTTTCAGAAGAAATCAAAGCAGGGGATTAAAACCCCACAGACTGATGTTGATCTGATTAAACAACGCTATAAGGACGCAGTGATAAGGGAGAAACAACAATGACACAGGAACCCGTTTTTGAAGAAAGCAGTGGTAACGTATTCACCGATATCGGTTTAGAGAATGCTTCGGAACTTTTTATGCGAGGCAAGATAGGGATTCAGGTACTGCGCCTCCTTTCTCAACGCAACCTGAAACAGCGCGAAATCAGCGAACTTCTTGGCATTCCCCAGCCAGAAGTATCTCATTTGATGAAAGGAGAGTTTCAACGCTTTGGCGAGGGCAAACTCCTCATTTTCCTCAAGCGGCTCGATACGGAAATCACCCTACATCTTCGCCCTCGTCATGCGTCGGGTCAATCTGCTGAAACTGTTATATCGCTATAGTACTTTACTCATGCAAAAAGTCTATTGAGTTAAGCCAGCGATCGCTACCTCCAATGATAAGGGCGATCGCGCATCAAACTAGTGGCAAGCAATAAATCGTGTTGATATCAACATACGTGCAATTATAAAAATTTTAAACACTTTAATAGTTAATTACGTAAAATTACGTAAGCAATCCAGTTTGTTTCCGATTATAAAGAAATAGCGAAAATACTAAAATCGAGCTACACATTAACTAAATAAAACTGAATTTTATTGGAAGTGTACAGAAAGTAAAAATTCTGTAGTTATAAAAAATTAGCAATAGGTTTTAAAATGAGCAATAAGTTATACAAAGTATTTGAAGATGTAGAACAAAATGCCCAGCTTCTCTCTAAATATTGGCATAATTTTTCTACCGAAATATCTGAGCATTTGCCAGATACATATCACGCCGAATTAGAAGAACTTTCTAACAAGTTAGAGATAGCTATTAATAATTTAGTAGATGAGCTTCAAAATCCTACTCTCACCCTTGCGACAACGGGAACTACTAGTAGTGGTAAAAGCACTTTAGTAAATTTATTATGTGGAGCAGAAATTGTTCCTGTCGCTGTTAGCGAAATGAGCGCCGGAGCAGTAACCATAGAATACAGCGAAACAAAATCTTTAATAATCCATGAAACTCCAGGGGCATTATGGGAGTGTGGAGAATGGACAGGTATCAGTGATGAGCGAATTTATCAACGTTTATATGATGTAATGATAAGTTACATCGATAACAGAGAGAAACAAGCTAATTTAGCTTGCCCTCAATCGACTATATCTTACCCTTTCAGACTCATCAAAGAATCGAAACTGGAATTACCCAGAGGTGTAAAGGTAAGAATTTTGGATTTGCCTGGTTTAGCGTATGTAGGGGATGAAGGTAATACAAATGTCATTAAACAGTGTCGTGAGGCATTGTGCTTAGTCACATATAACAGTGCAGAAACCGACAAAGAAAAAGTTAGAAGCTTACTGCAAGAAGTAGTTGAGCAGGTAAAAGATTTAGGTGGCTCTCCTGCACGTATGCTGTTTATTCTCAATCGTATTGACGTTTTCCGAGCAGATAGAAACTGGCCAGCAACAGAGACTCGCTTTGTTGAAGATGCAATAAGTAAAATCAAGTATGAACTCTCCGAACATTTAAAAGAGTATACAGAAGACATTGAGAACTTACAGGTTATCAGACTGAGTACATGGGCTGCTTTATTAGCCCTTC
This sequence comes from Nostoc sp. 'Peltigera membranacea cyanobiont' 213, assembly GCF_002245975.1. Classification (NCBI taxonomy): domain Bacteria; kingdom Bacillati; phylum Cyanobacteriota; class Cyanophyceae; order Nostocales; family Nostocaceae; genus Nostoc; species Nostoc sp. 'Peltigera membranacea cyanobiont' 213. Next base: position 11,235 of record NZ_NOLI01000008.1, read on the forward strand.
AAATAAGCAATCTTGATGAAATATATAGTGCAGAAGCTTGTAAAAAAGCGGACAAACATTTTAATGGTTTAATTGATGAAAATATATTAGAAGACCTACCGCGTAAAACAGAAAAATGGTCTAGACATGACCGAAATAGGGTTATTGATGAATTATGGAAAAAGTCTTATGCAGAACAATTTGAGCAATGTTTAAGAGAGCATATTAGTCAACATTTTCCCCGTTTAGTAATTCCCCAAGCAATAGAACGTTTTAATATTGCTGCTGGAAACGCTATTACAGAGTGGGCTATTCAAACAACAACAGCTATCCTTAACAGTTCAGAAGAACGCTATCAACAAGAATGTGAAAAAATATCTTGGATTAAGTCAACACTTAATAATTTTTTGCGAATTAGCGACGGGAATTTAAGAGAACCTTTTGAAAAAATAGATAAGAAAATTAAGGAAGTTTTAGCAGACGAGTCAGAAGATGATCTAGTACTGTATTTAGAGAATACTATAAAAAGTCTTAATAAGGTTGAACCATATAATGAATTGGGAGACAAATTATGTTCACTTTATGAATGGCGACGAGGAATTGGTAAAGGAATAAACCAGGTATTAGAATCAGTAGCCAAGTCTCTAGAAAATGGAAGAGTACTTTTAGATACTCCAAATTTGAAAAAAGCGAATGCTTTAAATGTTAATTTGTTGGGTAACTGTTTAAAAAGACTGGTTAACTTGGGCTATACATCTTCAGTTGCCAAATCTGGTAAAAAGATGGAAGCAAGAACAGAGGATGAGAAGAAGAAACTTAAGCAATTGAATGAAGAACTAAATGAATTGGCAATTCATTTAAATCTCGTCATGGAAGACGTATTAAAGCAAATTTGCAGTCAAGAGATAGATAGAATGTACCAGGCCGTCGTTGAGCTTTTCAAATGTCATTTATCGCATATAGAAAAAGGTACAAACGATATTGCACCTAATATTGCAATTAGATTTCCTGATTCCCAACTTATCAGAGTGGATAATAAACTCACATTTAATTTACGTTTTAAAGCAGGTTTTGCAATTACGTCAGGAAATTGGCAAGAGGCTGTACAAGTAGAGAAAAGTAAAAGAACTTGGTATACCTTATGGCTTGCTAAAAAAACGTATTACGAAACAGAATATAAAACTCGTTCTAGCGATAATGCAGAAATTCCCAGCATAGAACAGTTACTTGAGAATTGGCAATTTCAGGTTAAAGCAGAAGATAAAGAAATAGTCAAAAAAATCTCACGCTGGTTAATAGAACAAATTGATTGTTTAAAAAAAAATGTAGAGAAAGTCCAGAATGATGTTGTCAATCGTTATGAAGACAGACTCTATACTGCAAACAAAGAAATTACTACAGATTATGAAATGCAAAAAAATGTCTGGCAACCTATGCAACAAAAAGCTATAAGTCTTATGGAAGATTTTAAAAGTTTAGGAAAATCCTTAAAAGAGGAGCTTTAGATTAAAAGTGGCAAAGAATCATTTAGATATTTTATACAGTGAAGTATTTAATTATGTATATCCTGATATAAAAGATTTACCATTTGGTGTTCTAAAGAAAGTTTTGTTCATAATACTTGAAACCGAACACCAAAAATTTGAAAATATTTGTAATACTTTCGGTATTACCGAGTCAGGATCAAAAGATGATGATGAAGAAATTATTGATAGTTTCATAGGTAAAACAGCTAGAGCAATGTCTAATCCAATCAGCATTTTCGATGCTCACAAAAGAGAAATATTTTGGATTGTAGTGGTGGCTTGTCTACTCGTTGGAGCAATTGGGTGTATTCAGTTTATTCACAGGCGAAGAAATCAAGTAAAGGCAGGTAATATTAGAAATGTACAACAACCCGTAGCTGTACCTTTAGAACCTTTAGCACCTCCTGTACAAGCGATTACGGTGGCTTTATGTCTTGTTGTACCCGCCTATGTAGCACAGAATTTAAAAGAACAATCTCCAATAAATGTTGATGAAATAGAAAAACTCATAGATAATACATCATATTTTCTATGTGCGAAAGTTGCTGATACCGAATTAGTACAACAGCGTCTTGATTTGACAGATGAAAATATTTTAAGTGTTAGCGAACGAAGAGAAGTTTACGTCAGAATTCATATAGCTGATGGACAAGAAATGCTTGATAAGACAGTTCCATATATTTTAAAGAGAAATCTACCATCTCACGGTCAAGGAGTTGTTAAAAAATTAGCTTCTCTTGGAGATTTATCTGGTTTAGAAGCATTTAACCGTATTTAAGGAGCCTTAAAATGGATTGGAAAACAGCATCTTCTTATTATGAGGCTCGTTTAAGTGAAGCTCTAAACGTACAGAGACACGCGGTTAATTTAGCTAATTTACCTCAAGCCGAAGTTCCCTCTCAATTAAAAGCAATACTGTTACAAGAAGCAGAACCAGCCCGTCGTCAACTTGAAAGGCTGAAAAAGCGAGAGTTTCGTATTGCAGTTGTCGGTTTAGAAAAAGCGGGAAAAAGTACTTTTATTAATGCCTGGTTAGAATGCGATTTACTTCCAGCCAAAGGAGGAAGGTGTACATTTACAACAACGCAAATTTATTCAGTTGAAAATGACACCGAGCAAAAGCTTGAAGTACAAGCCAAAACAGAAGAACAATTTATCAATTTATTAAATGAGCTTGAAACAGCAAAAGCCCAAGAAGATATCAAAACTATCCGAGAAAATGAAATCACTTTGCAGCAAGTAAGAAGAGAAGGTAATCGTACTTTTCCATTTACTCGTTTAGACGATATTAGAGAATCACTCAAAAAGTATGTAGCAGATGAAAAGTATGCTCATGCTGTTTTAGAAGCGAGACTTTATACTAACAAACTTGCCCAAGCTGAAGGTATTGTATTTTATGATGTTCCTGGTTTAGATTCAGGTTTAGCAAAGCACGTTGATGAAGCCAAGGAAATGCTGTCAGATTGCGATGCAGTAATATTAGTACAGCGTTTTACTAGCCTAAGAGAGAAGGAACTAGAAATCATCAAATTCACAGAACTTGGTGACAAAAATATTACCGTTGCTGATAAACTTTTTGTATTTTTAAGTCGTATTGACTCGTTAGCTACTCCAGAAGCACTTAAAACTCATATTGAAGAAGCATCTCAAGATTGGTTTAAACGTGCCAAACTTCCACAGGAACGTATTATATATGGTTCTGCTGGAGCATATCTAGTTTTGAATGGATTAGCTGGAGAACAGACAAGGTTAGAGGTTGGTGAAGCAAGTCATATCCAAGCCCAGTTAAAAAAATTAACTGGAATTATTGATGAGGAAATTTTAAATAAGAAAGGTACTGGAATTCCAGAAATAAAAGAGAAAATATTTAATTATATTAATACTGAACGTGTATTTATCTTAAAAAAGAGATGCGAGGCTTCCATAAATACAATCTTAACTACCTCGAAAGAAATTTATCAATTAGTTAGCAAACGTTATCCTGAAAATCCTGAAGAAGCAAAAAGATTTGAAGAAGATCGCAGACGAGTTTTGTTTAGCGAATGGTGGAATTATAGATGGGAAGAGAAGAAAGCCGATCTCCAAAAGTTTTATGACTCTTCTGTTGCTAAAAATTCTCTCGATAATTTAACCGGAAATTCTGCAACCAGCCTCGCCAAATTTAAAGAGAGATATCTACAAATAGTCGCTAGTGAAATCCAAAAACTGAAAGAAGAAGCATTTAGAAAAAAAGCTATTATTTTTGCTGCCAATTCATTCCCACAGTTTGACCGCATGAAAGCTAATTTCGCTTGGCGTGAAGATTTATATGGCGACATTAGCAAGCTTTTATCTTCCATAGCCCGACAACTCGCTCTGGAATTGAAAGATGAGGCATTAAATTTAGTCGAATACATGACAAGCTTATTATGGGGCAGTAAGCAAGTAAAAGAAAGATTAATTGATAAATCGGAAGAATACTTTTTATCTAAGCTAGAAAATAGCTTAAGTGTCCTATTTTTACGTTTTGCTCGTCCAGTTGCAGAAGTATTAATTCGCGCTCCACTTAATAGCGATGCCCGCGATAAAATTGCTAAGAGCCTTGGTGTAGACATTGAAATAGTTGATAACTATTACACGGGAGAAGAAGCCGCTTTTCAAGTTCTCAAAAGATACGCAAAATATGGTTATAAATTACTCTATAATCCTGAGACAAGGCAACAAGTTTTAGGAATAAAAGGAATCGTAGCACCGATTATTAATGTTGTCACACAAATTACTATAGATGTTTCCAGCGAATTGAAATCTTCCCAAGACGATGTAACATTTGAAGTTGAAAATGATATTAATGCTTTTGAAGAATACTTGCGTGCTGCAATTTTTGAAGCAGCAGGTTTTCAATCGTACTGTATTCAAGAACTCAAGGGCTTGATTGATAGTTTTAGAGAAAAGCAAGGCACATGGATGGGGGTTGCACTTAACGAATGGTTGCAAGAAAATCCACTTTTATTGGCAGAAATACCACCAGAATTACGATCGCAAGAGTCTAACTTAGAAGTTAGCGATCGCTTACGCCAATTATCTACTGCATTAAAGAAGTAGCATAATAACACTCGCGAATCCATCCCCAATCAAATATTAAACTTCATCAGGATTGATTCCAAGTTGTCTCAAGCGTTCTTCTAAACGCTGGTTTTTTTGCTGTTCTTGTTCTAATTGGGATGTTAATAACTGCGATTTTTCTTGTTCTTGTTCTAATTGAGGTGTTAATAACTGCGATTTTTCCTCACCAGTTAGTAATAAATTTCCTTGTGCATCCCACCAACGCAACCAAGGCGCTGTAGTATTTCCATACTTTCCTTGCCAAATACCCAATTCGACACCCATCAAGGAAATCTCATAGTGTCCACGTTCGTTAGCTGTGAGTTGCTGATACCTACCATCAACTAAGTGATAAACCTCAATCGCAGCTTTGCTAAATTCGTAAATGCCATAAAAAGGTACGCGGATTGCTTGCTCGTATACCCAGAATTTACCAGTAATTGGAGTATTATCTCTTTCTTGTGAACCATCCCCAGAAGCGAATTCCAGTACAATTAGGGGAGCAACATATTCTTGCCACAACACATACGAACGCCGAAATTGACCATTTAACATAGGTGCAACATTAGGGACGTAAAACCAATCGGGTGCTTCAGCACCGCGCTCAGGTGGTTCGGTCAAACGCCAGTAGATGCCACAATCTTGACCAATACAATACTGATTATCTGGGTGAATTTGCTGTAATATACCTTGAACGCAGTCAGTTAGAAGTATGCTTTGTGGGTGTTCTTGAAAATTTTTCACAAAAGTTCCATCCGACTCTGGTAACTCAGTATGGTCGGGAAGGTGAGTAATGCCTAGTTCGGACAGTTTAGCAATAGTCATTGAACTTTGGCGCGAGTTAATTAGCTTATTTATCTTAGCACCGCTCCTAATACTGTTCGGTTAAGGCAAGAGACGCGATAAATCGCCGTCTTTACAATAATCAGTCCTTCGTCTTGACGGCGATTTATCGCGGATTTGGGATCTCAATATCGCCTCTTATAATTCTTCGGCATTACCTACCAGAACACAAGGAGCGATCGCTCTTCATGACTTTCTGATTAGTCTGCAAATAATCATGCAGCAAATTGCAACCCCGTGCCAGTAACTTTTCCAGTTGGATATCTGCCAAATTTTGGAAGATTACTGTGCCGTTACCACTACCCGCAGCCAGAGTCTTACCATCATGACTGAAACTGACGCTGGTTAACTCAGCTTCATAGCCTTTCAAAGCAATCAGCAATGTCCCTTCTCGGTTCCAAATCCTCACTTTGTCATCACTGCTGGCGGCTAAAGTCTTACCATCGGGGCTAAAACTCACACTGATGAAACTGTCGCCATCTCCCGCGAGAGTATTTAGCAAATCACCGTCCCGACTCCAAAGTTTGACGGTGCTATCAATACTAACTGAAGCAATTACTTGACTATCTGGCGACCAAGCAACTCCATTTACCCGGCGGCTATGACCAGTTAAATTGTATAGTAATTTACCCTCTATACTCCATATTTTTACGGTTCTGTCATCACTAGCTGAGGCTAGCAATTTACCATCGGGGCTAAAACTTACCCAATTTACCGCATCTTGATGTCCTTGCAAGGTGTTGAGTAGTTTACCGTCTCGACTCCAAAGCTTTACTGTTTTATCTTTACTAGCCGAGGCAATTATTTGACTATTAGGCGACCAAGCTACACCTAAAACGGTATCATTATGACCCTGTAAGGTGTTGAGCAGTTGACCTTCAACACTCCAAAGCTTCACTGTTTGATCTTTACTAGCCGAGGCGATCGCTTTACCATCGGGGCTGAAACTAACTCCCCAAACTTGACCTTGATGCCCTGTGAATGTACGGAGTAGTTTACCGTCTCGACTGAAGAGTTTTACAGTTTTGTCTCGACTTGCTGCTGCTAAGGTGCGATCGCTTGGACTGAAACTGATGCTAGTTATCCAGTCATCATTATCGGCTTTGGGCTTTCGCAGTAACACATCATCCCAATGCCAGAGTTTAATAGTTTTGTCCCGACTTGCAGAAGCTAGGGTGCGACCATCTGGGCTAAAACTGACGCTGTTAACCCAATTATTATGTCCCTTCAGGGTTCCTAATAGTACACCTTCAAAACTCCAAAGTTTGATTGTCTCGTCGGTACTTGCGGAAGCGATGGTGTTACCATCACGGCTAAAACTAACGCTGGTAACTCCAGCACTATGACCTGATAAGGTTCGCAGTAGTTTACCCTCCAGATTCCATAGTTTGATTGTCTGGTCTAAACTAGTAGAAGCGATCGCTCGACCATCGGGCGACCAAGCGACACTCAAAACCGCATCATTATGTCCCTGTAAGGTTTTGAGCAGTTTACCATCTCGACTCCACAATTTCACCGTCTTGTCAGAACTCCCGGAAGCAATGGTTTGACCATCGGTTGACCAAGCGACACTCAAAACTGCACTGTTATGTCCCTGCAAGGTTTTGAGTAATTTACCATCCCGACTCCACAGTTTTAATGTCTTGTCTGTACTCGCTGAGGCAATAATCTGTCCATCTGGGCTAAAACTGACACTATTCACTACACCCTGATGCCCTAAGAGAGTAACAAGCAGTTGACCCTCTCGACTCCAAAGCTTCACCGTTTTGTCTTGACTGGCGGAAGCGATAATTTGACCATCTGGACTGAAACTGACGCTATTAACGACATCTTCATGTCCCGACAAGGTTTTAACCAAGCTACCATCAGGATGCCAAAGTTTAATTGTAGTGTCGGCGCTGGCTGAGGCAATTAAAGAGGTGTCAGGACTAAATGTAACACTATTTACTCCCGATATATGCCCTTCTAAGCGGTTATATTCTCTCAACCCAGAAACTGCTTGATAAAGTGCCGTTTGTACTTCTTCTTTTGTATAGGAATCTACCCAGACTGTCTGTTGTAATTTTTTCCCTGCCTTTAAACCTTCTTTTAAAGCATCAATACCTTTTTGCGAGGCAAAGAGGGCTTCACTCGATGCACTAAGAGTTTTAATTTCGCTATCTACTGCTGTCACTATGGAAATACTTAATCCTAATATAGCGAGAACAGAAGCAGTCAGGGCAATTTTCAAGGAACGATTTAATTGAGCTTCACTAAGTCTTTGTCTCTTTTGACTTTCTGCAAGTTTAGCTGTTAATTCTTTTTCTTTTAGTTCCGCTCGTAATTGCTCAATTTGTAACTGACTCAATTCTTCCCGCTTGTGTAATTCTCGCAGTTCTGTTAATAAGTCTAATCCTTGTTGGGGATGAGTATCTGCCAATTTGAAGCGCTGCTTTTTTTGGCTAAGTTCGCTTTTAAGTCGCTCAATTTCAGCCTTACTTTGTTCTACTTTATAGCGCAACTGATTTAGTTGTACCTGTAAACTCGATTCCTGTTGTTGCAGGTAGCGAATCAAGTCTACTAAATAATCGTGAATCAGTTGATAGCGTTCGGGTACATCAGGGAATAGTACCACCAAACCAGAGCTAACTAAAATATCTAATACTAACTCTAATTTACCAGCATCTTCTAACTCTGCTAGCTGCGCCGCCAATTCAGCACGAGTTTTAAACGGTCGATTGTTACCTTCATCTGTTAATAAATATAAAACGAGTAATGCGGCTCGTTCATTTTCCGGCCCGCAGTCTTTAATCAGTTCCTTAAGATATCGTTCAATAAGTTTGTTGGGTCTATATGGCTGATATTCTTCTAATGTAGTAATGCGCTCATCTTGAATTTGCGCTCCCACAACTTGCAATTCAATAGGGCGGACTTCACCAAATTCTGTGGATAAATCTTCGACTAAGGCATCAATTAAAGCAGGTTCTAAATTAAACTGCGATCGCTCGGTCAATTTTCGGATAATTGCTTTGGCATATTCTGGCGAAAAGTTATTTAACTGGTAGCGAATATGCTTATCGAGAATATTATTATTAATCGCTTCCAGTGCCGAAAGATGTTTAAAATCTAATAACCGATGTAAATAATCTTCTCGCAAGGAAAGGATAACTTTGACAAAGGGGATATTTAGGCAATCACTAATAAATTTATCAAATTCTTGCTTCTGCTTGCGATCGCTATAACCAAAGAAAAACTCTTCAAATTGGTCAAAAATTAAAACTGTGATCAGATGATTGTCAGCATTTTGTTTGAGTTGTTGTAAAATTGTCACAATTGCGATGGGTGTGCCAGAGTAAGGCAGAGCCTCCAGTTCAATAGCTGCTTCTGGCTTAATATCAGCGTAGATGGCAAGGGATGCGTCACTAGACATCGCCTCACTTAAAGATTTCCCTAATTCCCGCGCCCAATCGGTATAAACTTGCAATACCACAGGTATAGCTATTTGGTCGCCAATGGCTCGATTTTGCAGGGCTGGAACTAAACCCGCCGTCACGGTGGAACTCTTACCCACACCCGATTGACCGTGAATCACTGTCAGCTTTTGATCGGCGCGGCTAATTCTGCCAATTAAGTTATTAATATCACGTTCCCGACCAGAAGCTGCAATTTCTAAAGCAACGCTACTACTCCCAGATGGTGCCATCAATGCTGGGTTTGTCGCCTGTCTTTGCGGTTGCAAACGCCCCGCACCAATAAAAGCCCGAAAACCATACTGCTGCTCGACAGAACGCCGTTTTTGGCGAATGTAATAGGCTTCTAAATAGCGACCTTCTTCAAAATATAGCGATCGCAGTTTCCGCAATAAGCGAATATAACGATGGGCATCGTATTGATGGGAACTGTTTTCTAAGGCTGCTGGTAGTTCTTTTGTTGCCTTTTCTAAATATTCACGAGCAATTACTAGTTCACTTAAATTTCGCTGTGCTTTCGCCAACACTAAATAGTAAACTTGCCCCAGCAATAATGGAAATAAGCAGTTATAAGGGTCATTTTGCTTTTGGGCTTCAGCTAATTTTAGCAGTGATACGTGTGCTAAAATACTCGCCTGTACCCACCGCGACTGCTGCACAGCGACTTGCGCCAGAAAACCGTAGTCACAAGCTAATTGAATTTGACTACCATAAGTTTGATGCAACTCCAAAGACTTTTGAGCAACTGTCTGCAACTCTTCCCAGTCTTGCAGATATTGCAAAACCTCAGCAAGTTGACCAATAAATCCCGCAACTATATCTAAACGCCCAGCCACCTGCAAGATATTCAAGCATTGCTGAAAATAAGATTTTGCTGTGAACCAATGACGACGGCTTTCTGTTTGATTTTGCTCTGCTAAACGGCAATAACATAGCCCAATATAAAACAGCAAAATTCCCTGTCGCAACAGTAGCAAAGATGGGGGAGATGGAGGCGTAGACGAAGAAAATACCCCCTCATCCCCCTCATCGCCCCCTGCTCTCCTCGCTCCCCCGGCTTCTTCATTCTCTTTTTTGGCCAGATTTTGCCAAACTAGCAAGCTTTGCTGAAAATGCCTTAAAGCTGCATTGATGCGATCGCTAATATAATTATCTAGACCGAAAATAAATTCTAAACTAGCGTATAATTCTGGCTCTAAGGTAATACCACGCTCGTGCAACTCTCTGATGGCAAAGTGGAGTTCATAGCTATGTTTCCAGACTTGCTCGACAGTAGAATAATGCTCTATAACTTGAGGGATTTGTTGTTGTCCAGCATCGGTTGTTAACACCGTGGCAAACAAAGAGTTAGTTTCCTGTTGCAAAAATTGCAACAGTGATTGAGTTGTCATCTCAAACTGAATCGGTGTAGCCGCCCAGCTAGCAAAATCTGGTGCTAAACGGACTACCTTTTGCAACACTTCCTCATTCACCCACAAAATCATTGGGAATGGGTGGCGTTTGCGAAATTCATCCCGAATATGATTGATAGACCTCAGTAGATCGTCGATGCCATCTACTGATTCTAAACCCAAAATCATCAACGCCGATGGCGGATTATCTTGGGTTAGCAGTTGTAAATGAATACTTGTGTAAAGGCTTCTAGCATTATGGGGCAGAATTACCTTTTGGATTTGGTGTACTCCTGAAGAGAGTTTTTCGAGTCGTTGCAGCATAAGTTCTTGCAAAACCCGATAATTGCAGCACACCAAAACCAGGGAAAATTGACCGCTAGAAAGGGCAATTGCTCTCCCCAAACTCCGTAAAGCCCGCTCATTAGCTGCTCTTATATCTGCTTGTGGGTGTCGTTCAACCATGATTTAAATTTTTCCGTCTCTGCTAAAACTGGGTTGACGGCAAACCAAGCTCCCTGATGATCGCGATATTCAAATACAAATAAACTTCGCAATAGGGTGTGGTACTCTATATCACCTCTCACCCGTTGCTGTTGCACCACCTGGAAGATTAGTTCCCACTCATGAGGATCGATCGCATTAGCTCGGTAATCTCGCTGTCTTTGAATCACCAAATCGACACACTCCCGATCAAAAGGTGGATCTTGTTCTCGCAGACAGTCAAACAGTAACCCTAGCAAGTCGCGGACATGACCACCACTAATTAAGCACAAGCGATCTAAGGTTTCCAGACTATCAAACACTTCTGTAATTAAGCCTAACCGATCGCTAGGTAAAATGTCTGGAAAAGCTCTAGCTAGTACCATTTGCCGTAATAATGTTAGCCCTTGAGGAAAAATCTCGCCAGAGCGCAGACGTACAGGGATCATTGGTAAGACTTTTGGTGCGACTCCTCCCCCCAAACGATGTTGAAGTTCGGCGCTATCGTTGGAGAAAGTCAGGGCTAAGGGGATAGTGTAGACTACGTGACAATTTAGTTTGCGTAACTGTTCGCCCCGTTCAATAAATAAATATTCTGGCAGCGATCGCCCCGATGGTAAAGGTCGAATTGCGACTCTATCCAAGTTATCAACAATAACCACCAGACCTTTTTTACCTCTGGTTTTCAGTTGCTTGTTAGCAGGTTCTAGCAATTCTTGATTAATTGACTGTAAAATATTTGCTGTTCGCGGTTCTAGATAATCCCTTAAGCGCCGCCGTAATTGTGGGCTTTCTTTAGCTTTAGCTGTAATTTTGCCAATCCCCACAGATAACTCTGCTTCTACCCCAAGTTCAATTGGGGTGTGCAAGAAATCCACAAGTTCTGCAAACAATTTGGTAAAATAAGCAGGTTTGAGCCTGATTTTCATGGCTTCTAGGCTTTCACTCACCTGACCGGCGATCGCCAATAAAATATCAGTCACATCCACATCTGCCATTTCTAAGACATGGGTAGACTCAAAATAAACTACATGAAATTGCTGCACTTCTAACTCAGCTTGGAGCCGCAACAACTCTGTTGATTTTCCACAGCCGAGATGTCCAGTAAATAGCTGACAGGTGGGAATATCTGGCGAGATTCGAGCGATCGTGCGCTGCAAAGCTTCGATGATTTTACCACCCCGCACCGCAGCAAAATCGATATAGTACCTGCGATCGCCGGGGTTTCCTATAATTAGAGGTCTGCTCGGATTGCAAGCCTGATAAAATCTTTCTAAATCTAGGAGCATGACTAATCAAGTTCACTCAAGAATGGGGATAGCAAAATTTACTAAATAAATATATTGATTTTAGGGAATTTATGCTTTACTTTCATCTAACTACTAACTAAACTAGCAGCATTTCGGATAATTGTTTATATCCACGTTAGATGTAGAACATAGTAATGATTTTATTTAAAGTAAGCAGAAATACTCCTATAAGTACAAATAGCAAAAATCTCTAACCTTAAATAAGGTACTCTTATGAATATTAAAAATATCCAACACAAAAAAAGGTACTGTTAGGTACAATTTTGTCGCTCTCTTGAACCTATCATCAGCTTGAGTTATTAACGAGCTTCTGTTAATTTTGCGATCGAATAATCTCCAATCCTTACATAATCAGACTTTTAACAAAAATGTTGCTTAAGTCAACTTCCCTTCGGAGTTAATTTTTGACTAGATTCTGCTTTTCTTGACAAAAATCATGATTTTGTTGATAAAAATCATGATTTTGTTCGCAACAGCCTTTGTATTCAGAGTAACGACCCCTGAAGTATTGACAATCGGGAATCTACAACCCCATTGAGTATAAAATTATCTTGTCATGTAACCGATCGGGCAAAATATGCTTTAGCACCGCTCCGAGTTTGGCATCTTGTCCAACAAGATAGCGCGTCTTGGGTTGCTTTGCAGTCAGCGCATGAACAACAGTCTGAGCGACAATATCCGCAGAAATTCCCTTAGATGCGAGAACCTGCATTTTTTTGCGGACAATATTCATCGCTTGACCGTAGAGATTCTGTGCCGATTGTGGTAGGTCGTATTGTGCTACTTCAGATTGACTTAAAGACTTTTCCCAGATTGGAGTAGCAATAGAACCAGGTTCAATAATTGAAACCGAGATTCCCCAAGGTCGTAACTCCATCCGCATCACATCAGAGAGTGCTTCTAAGGCAAATTTGGAAGCATTGTAAGCTCCTAGAAACGGTGTAGGACTCCTACCTGCAATGGAACCCATATTGATAATTCGACCCCGACTTTGGCGTAAAAGACCAAGAAATGCTTGTGTTACGGCTAATTGTCCGGTGACATTAACCTGCATCTGGTATTGAAATTCTGCGATCGCTAATAATTCTAAAGGCCCAGGCACAGCAATTCCCGCATTATTCACCAAACCTAAAATTCCAGTACCACCGACTGCATTTGTTACCCGATCGACAGCAGCTGCGATCGATTCAGCGTCAGTAACATCTAAAAAAATCGGAATGAGTCTTGGCGATCCTTTCTGTTTTAGTGTTTGAGCATCAATCTCTTGACGCACCCCAGCAAAAACAGAGAAGCCCAACTGGTCTAAAAGCAAAGCACACGCTTGACCAATTCCTGTTGATGCTCCCGTAACCACGACTGTACCTTGATTTGCTACAACCATTAATTTTCTTTTTTTATGATGGGACTGCCGTAATTACAAATTACCAATTAGTATCAAAGCCGCCTTTGGCAGCAAAGCATGAGGGAAGTCTCTCCCGTGAAGTCAACAGGTTTGATTAAACAAGGACGTATCTTTATCTCCTGCCTCCTTGCGATCAATCTTTGCAAGTACCAAACCGAAGACAATCTTCAGTTTGGTCATCTCTAGCCGATATTTGCCACGGCAATATGCGTGAGTCGGCATTTGTCCTGTAAGCAATTAGAGCAGCTATTACGGGAAACTGGTCTTTGACAATTGTCACGTCACTACTATAAGTATTGCCTAGCTCAACATTGTATAAATAAACAGGCAATGCCATTAAGGCAATGCAAATTCTCCGGTTCATACCCAACCTCAGCTAAAAATTTCCGATTGCGCTATGTATGTATAGATGCCACCTTGATGAACCGGATTTTTAAAGCTGAGTATTATTTATGTTGATGTTGTGTGAATTTACTCAGCGTTACTAGTAGTGTATCAATTTCAAATTGATAGTTAGACAATCTCGTAGTAAGGATTTTAGCCCTTGTTTTTTAAACACCAAAGTGCTTACTACAAACCATCAAAACTAGTTAGACAGACTACTAGCCGCAGAGACGTGATTTATAAATTATCGGTTCCACCCTTTTTTAGGTTAGGCATTGCCTACAAGATGGCTTCCTACTAACTTATGCAGATGCAACCCCAAAAAACAGGACAAAAAACCCACAGCACCCAAAAACATATCTTGGTAGCTGCATTCCCCGGATAAAATAATGAAGAGTGCCGAGTTTAAAATTCTGAGTAAAAAATTTTGCTCATTATTCAGCACTCAGTTACAAATGTTGCCTACTAGCTGACTCATGCCGCCTTCACAAGACGTAGATACTATAAACGTTCCCAACATCGACCCAGAAGGATATGGCAACTCAGACACAGATCCTCTTGATGAGTTGCCAGGTGAAATCGAAATGTCCCTTTTCGACCACCTAGAAGAGTTGCGACAGCGCATTTTCTATTCACTGATTGCCGTAGCGGTAGGTATTAGTGCCTGTTTCTTTGCCGTTAAGCCAATTGTCCAGCTACTTGAGGTTCCAGCCCAAGGAGTAAAATTTCTCCAACTTGCACCCGGAGAATATTTCTTTGTCTCCATCAAGGTTGCAGCTTACACTGGCTTTGTACTTACTAGTCCTTTCATTCTTTACCAGATTATCCAATTTGTGCTTCCAGGATTGACTCGCCGCGAACGCCGTTTACTGGGGCCTGTGGTTTTGGGTTCGAGTGTGCTGTTTGGCGCTGGGTTAGTATTCGCCTATTTACTGCTTATCCCCGCAGCTTTGAAGTTTTTCATCAGCTACGGAGCAGATGTAGTCGAACAACTATGGTCAATTGATAAATATTTTGAATTTGTGCTGTTACTGCTATTCAGCACTGGTTTAGCATTTCAAATTCCCATCATCCAATTGTTGCTCGGTAATTTGAATATTGTCTCATCTGAACAGATGGTTTCTGGTTGGCGTTACGTGATTATGGGAGCAGTGGTTTTAGGAGCCGTGCTTACACCTTCTACTGACCCCCTAACTCAAAGTCTTTTAGCAGGAGCAGTTTTAGGGCTTTATTTCGGTGGTGTTGGACTGGTGAAGCTCACAGGTAAATAACATAGGGAATAGGGAAAAAGATTTTCACGCTGAGTTTTTGACCAAATGTTTATTAGCTATAGTGATTTTGAAAAAATCGAAATACATGTTGGCAAAGTCATCAAAGTTGAAGAGTTTCCTAATGCAAAAAAACCAGCTTATAAATTGTGGATAGATTTTGGCGATTTGGGCATTAAAAAATCTAGTGCCCAAATAACTAAACTTTATGACCAAGAGAAATTAATCAACAGATTAATATTAGCTGTTACTAACTTTCCACCTCGTCAAATAGCCAATTTTATCTCGGAAGTTTTAGTCCTGGGAGTCGTTTTAGACGATGGAGAAGTTGTATTAATTCAGCCAGATAGAGATGTAGCGGTGGGGAAAAGAGTTATGTAGCACATTATGGTATTTTTGGATAAAAGTACTGTAAATACTTCAGAAATTTAATTTATTAACATTAATGCAAGAGTAGGTCATAATATCCATTCCGAAGAGCGTTCGCCCAAATCGAGAGGAATGCTAACAGCTTTACCGAGCCGGGGGCGATCGCGTGTTTGAGTAATGAATGTTTGTACCTGTATTGACCCACCCAAGGCATGAAGATAATTAGCAATGCTGTCAAGATGCTCTTGGTACTCCGCCTCAGTCAAGGGAAAAGAAGCTTGCTCCACGTATTTCCACATGACTTGCAAAAATATCTTTCCCTGTGCCCGCCGGAACTGGACATCATAAGAATATCCCCACTTATCAAGCAACATCTGACGTAATTCCTGTCCTGTCATAGCTTTTCTCAATCAGATTTTACATTTAGTTATGATGTTAAGTTCCGTGACTCCAGTATGATAAGGATATAAAGAAATGTAATGCTAACAGAAAAGATGCTTGATATATCTTGGAACAAAGAAGTATGGCATCCTTGCGAGCGCTAGCATTTCGACTTAGACAAGAGTTCCTCAAGTACAAGTACTTTTGTCAAAATGCTTAACAAAATACACAAAGAGCGCGTAGATTATGGCTCAATTTTCTGAATCAGCAGACGTGCCCGATATGGGTCGTCGTCAGTTCATGAATCTGCTCACTTTTGGGACTGTCACTGGAGTAGCTCTGGGTGCATTGTATCCCGTTGTCAACTACTTTATTCCACCGGCTGCGGGTGGTGCAGGTGGCGGTGTAACAGCAAAAGATGAGCTAGGTAACAATGTTAGCGTCGCAAAATTTCTAGAAAACCGGAATGCAGGCGATCGCAACCTAGTCCAAGGACTTAAGGGAGATCCTACCTATATTGTGGTAGACAGCAAAGAGGCGATCAAAGATTACGGCATTAACGCCATCTGCACCCACTTAGGTTGTGTTGTCCCCTGGAACGTTGCCGAGAACAAATTTAAATGTCCTTGTCATGGTTCCCAGTATGACGAAACTGGTAAGGTTGTTCGGGGTCCTGCGCCTCTGTCTCTGCCTTTGGCCCATGCCAATGTAAGCGACGACAAAATCGTTTTGACCCCTTGGACTGAAACCGACTTCCGCACCGGTGATGCACCTTGGTGGGGTTAATAATTTTGTCCTTAGTCCTTAGTCACTCGTCCTTTGTTCAGGGCTTAATGACTAATGACTAATGACCAATGACTAATGACTAAATTCAATCGTTGCCCTTACTAGAGATGAGAAATGTTTTCTTAAGAGCGAGGTTAACTCGCAGTGCTAGAGCGATCGTCAAAACATTGCTCATTGCGATCGCTACCGTAACATTTTACTTGACCAGCGATCTAGCCCTTCCCCAATCAGCTGCTGCTTATCCTTTTTGGGCACAGCAAACCTATCCCGAAACCCCCCGCGAACCAACCGGGCGGATTGTTTGTGCCAACTGTCACTTAGCAGCCAAGCCAACAGAAGTGGAAGTTCCGCAATCGGTGCTACCTGACACTGTATTCAAAGCCGTGGTGAAAATCCCTTACGATCTTAGCGCCCAGCAAGTTGGTGCCGATGGTTCTAAGGTTGGCTTGAACGTCGGTGCTGTACTGATGCTACCTGAAGGCTTTAAGATTGCCCCCGAAGACCGTCTTTCCGAGGAACTTAAAGAAGAAATTGGCGACACTGCCTTCCAACCCTACAGCGAAGACAAAGAAAATATCGTCATCGTCGGTCCTTTACCTGGTGAACAGTATCAGGAAATCATCTTCCCAGTTCTTTCTCCCAACCCCGCAACCGACAAAAACATCCACTTCGGTAAATATTCAGTTCACGTAGGTGGTAATCGGGGACGCGGACAAGTTTATCCGACTGGCGAAAAAAGTAACAATGGTGTTTACAACGCTTCCGCTACTGGCACAATTACCAAGATTGCCAAAGAGGAAGATGGAGATGGTAACGTCAAATATCTAGTTAACATCCAACCTGAATCTGGTGATGTTGTCGTTGATACAGTTCCTTTAGGGCCAGACTTGCTTGTTTCTGAAGGGCAAGCAGTTAAGACTGGTGATGCTTTGACTAGCAACCCGAACGTTGGTGGATTCGGTCAAATAGATGCAGAAATCGTACTGCAAGATTCCTCTAGAGTCAAATGGATGATTGCATTCACCGCTCTTGTAATGTTGGCTCAAGTTATGCTTGTGCTGAAGAAGAAGCAGGTTGAGAAAGTTCAAGCTGCCGAGATGAATTTCTAAATTCTTTGCTAAATCATTACTTGTAGGACAGGCATCTTGCCTGTCTTTTTTAACAAGAGAGGCAGTTTAATACAGAGGAATACCGCTCTCTATTGAACTGCCGCGATCGTAGGCGAAGCTCAAGGTTTAATATCATGTCCGCTTGATTGCTTATTAAACCCGAAGAACCCTATACCTAATTTTTTGGTAAACTTTATGAACTCAATCATGGTTATTCATCCCTATAAGTTTGGCGAGATGTGGGTGTTTGACGATGACAAGGTAGGTCTAGTTCGAGAGCCTTTCGTGGCAGGGGCAGACGAAATTATCGAAAGAATGGTGGCACAGATTCCAGATGCAGAGTCAGGGTTCAGTTTGGTATTTGCAGCATCTCCATTTCCTGGCTATCAGATCGAGTTTGACTGGCGGCGTGAAGAATACGGAGGTAACTGGTATTACAGTGCAGATTTAGATCGGGAAGGATGGCTCTGCCCTGCTCTATTTAAGTATTTCGATGAAGCTCCCAAAAATTTTTACGCTCAGTTCAAAGCGAAAATAATTTATTGAAGAATTAAGTGTTTAAAAAATTTCCGTACTAGAATCTGGAGACACGACATGCATGGAACAGCCTTAGTTGTGGGCGCAAGTGGCATCATAGGCAGCTATCTTGCGCGGGAACTGATCGGTAATGGATGGACGACCTACGGGTTAGCCCGAAATATTAGAAACGAGGTGCAAGGGTTACGCCCTGTTGCTGCCGATCTGCTCGATCTAGCTAGCCTGAAAACTGCACTGTCAGCGATCGCCCCGACGCACATCTTCATCACAACGTGGATGCGTAATGCGACCGAGGCCGAGAATGTCAAGGTCAACGGCACGATGGTTCGCAATCTGCTAGATGTTCTGTCACCGAAAGACTCAGTGCAGCACGTCGCCCTCGTCACAGGACTCAAGCACTATCTCGGGCCATTCGATGCATACGCCAGGGGCGGAGCGCTGCCAGAAACTCCATTGCGTGAGGAGCATCCGCGGCTCAATGTCGAAAATTTCTATTATGCTCAGGAAGATGAGGTCTATGCAGCAGCCGCCCGTGACGGTTTCACCTGGAGCATTCATCGCCCTCACACTGTCATTGGAAAGGCGGTCGGCAATGCAATGAACCTCGGCACGACGCTGGCCGTGTATGCCGCGATTTGCAAGGAGACCGGACACCCGTTTCGCTGGCCAGGTTCTGAAGCGCAGTGGAAGGGCATCTCCGACATGACTGACGCACGGGTGCTAGCGAAGCACCTAGTCTGGGCGGCGATGACCGAAGCAGCCCACAACGAAGCGTTTAACGTCGTCAATGGCGACATCTTTCGCTGGATATGGTTGTGGGGGCGGCTGGCTGACTGGTTCGGCATCGAGCCTATCGGGTTTGACGGTACAACCCACCCGCTCGAAGCTGAAATGGCGAATAAAGATGCTCTCTGGCGCGAGATCGCAAAGCAGCATAGCCTCGCCGAGCCGGATATGAGCCGTCTGTCGTCTGCGTGGCACACCGATCTCGATCTTGGGCGTCCGATTGAGGTCATGACCGACATGTCGAAGAGCCGCAAACTCGGCTTCTCCATATACCAGAAAACAGACGAGTCGTTTTTCGACCTGTTCGAGCAACTACGTGCAGATCGGTTGATCCCGTAGAACCTCCGTAGGTGGCACTGGTAGCGTTTTATGGGTCTTCATCTGATCTGGAAAGGCAACTTTAGAAATTGATGGTTCCTGCTAAGTGCTTTCTCAACGAAGAGGAACTGAGTAAAGCAGCAATTAATTATGGATTTGAACTAACACCACGAATTACAACAATTTCTGTAATGCCAGTCAGTATCCAGGAAACACACGAATTTCTCAAAAAGATAATTCCTAAAACTAATGTTGCTCTTGATAAAGGCGCAAAGGGTCGAGCAGAGGGAATTGTTGCTAGAACAATTTCTAGAAGTGCGATCGCAAAGCTAAGATTTGAAGATTATGAACGCCATGTTGCCAAATATCGAAGTTACTGAAATGTCAGTTTGGCTAAAGAATTCAGATGCTAAATTTAATCTAGCCGTAATTGAGTTGAGGTACTACCCATGACAGCCTCAGTAGAGTATATCCCTGTTACCCCGATTGAGTACCCAGATGAGGACGGTAAGCCGATGGCTGAAGGTGATTTACAGCGCAAGTGTCTTGTATACGCTACCACTGTGCTGGAAATTTATTTTCAAAATCATCCAGATGTATACGTCGCTGGTAATCTATTTATTTACTACGAAAAAGGTTATCCAGAATCGGTTGTCGCACCAGATGTATTTGTGGTGTTTGGAGTAAAAAACCGTGACAGACGCTCTTACAAAACCTGGGAAGAAAATAATCAAACCCCAGATTTTGTTCTAGAGATTACTTCAAAAAGTACCCGCAGTAAAGACCAAGGTGCAAAAAAAGGAATTTACGCCTTTTTGGGAGTGCGTGAATATTTCCAATATGACCCCACAGGTGATTATCTTAATCCCCAACTCCAGGGTTTACACTTGGTCGATGGGAATTATTTCCCCGTGGCAGCCAATACCCTGCCAGATGGTACAGTATCCTTAGCTAGTCAAGTTTTGGGGCTAGAGTTGCGCCTAGAAGCAGGAAAACTGCGTTTTTACAATCCAGTTACGAGTCAAACACTCTTAACTCATGAAGAGGAAACAGCCGCACGACAAGCCGCAGAAGAAAAAGCGCAAAGATTAGCTGCTAAACTTCGAGAATTAAATATTGATCCAGATAGCCTTTAAGGTGGATAAATAACACCCACTTTACTCTTGCTTACTAAAGTTGGACAATAATCTTAAAGCTCTCCGTTAATCTTACGCCTGATGATTTCCATCTAGGCTTGCATATCAGCTTCGGTAACAGGCATAGGATACTTTGGAGAATTAGGATCGCGTTTGCTCATCAGAAAACGTAGAGCTTCAATATCTTCGCGGTTTTCCACGACATAAGCTCTCAATTCTGTAAAACTCATTTGCTCATAATTCGGGTTCATTGACAAACTCCCATTCGCCATTGGGATAAACAATAATTTGAACTTCATCTCCAGCCAGGACATAAACCTACCCGGTTATGTGGTCAAATCGAAATAACCGGATGTCTTTATAAAGATTTGACAGCATTTGACAAACCCTTACACAGGCTAAGGCTTGATCTGTTGTTGGTAAAATAAACGCTCCTTACTACTAATATAGGGTAGGCAATGCCCACCCTAATACTGTTGATTACTTTGTGTGAGACGATAGCGGACGGTAGACGCGATAGTTGATTTCGGGGAAGATATTATCCATTAACTCGACTTTTTCCAACCAACCACTGTCAACTTTGCCGACTTTCACATCTTCGTAGAGCTTATTGAACCGCATCAGGTGCGATCGCGTCCGTCTAATTGCATAAGGTACCATTGTTCCTGTCCGCATAATAAATGCCCAGTCAGAAGATTGTGCTAATAGCAGTTCCCGCGCCGCTTGGTTGAGCGCTTTCCACTGCAATTCATCCTCTGGTTCCAAATGCGAGATTTCAATCATCCGTTCCGCAGCTTTGTGCAAATGCGGATAAATCCAAGCATTTGTTTCGTTCAACCAATATTCATGGAAACCCTTAAAACCCCAACTCGACTGCGAAGGACGACAGACTTGCTGCGTTGGCTGATCTCGCAAATAGTCTGCTAAATGAGTCATTTGATATGTTTTTTGGTCATACCACGACTTACGGAATAAGTAATCGATGAACCAGGGGCCTTCATACCACCAATGTCCAAATAATTCTGCGTCATAAGGCGAAACGATAATTGGCGGGCGCTGCATCATACCATAGAGATGCTCAGATTGCCGCTCTCGATTATACATAAAGTTATCAGCGTGTTCTGCTGCCTTTTCTCTAGCCCAATAAGGATCGTAGAGTGCTTTATCTGATAGACCTAAGCCACGCCCCGTAATTTTATGATACTTAATGCCCGTATTTTTCCGTTGACCATTGGGCATGATGTAGGGCTTGATGTACTCATATTCTGCTTCCCAGCCCAAATCTTTGTAAAATTCTCGATATTCTGCCGCCCCAGGATAGCCTACCTCAGAAGACCATACTTGTTGGGACGATTCATGATCTCGACCAAAGACAGCAACACCTGTTTCTGTATAAATTGGCGCATAAGTGCCAAAGCGCGGACGGGGACGGGCGTAAAGGATGCCATGCCCATCGGTGAGGAAGTAGCGTAACCCAGCATCGGCTAGCATCCGATCTAATCCTTCATAGTAGGCGCATTCTGGCAACCAAATGCCTCTGGGTGCTTTTCCAAAAGTTTGCTCGTAATGTTCGCAGGCTACCTGAATTTGCGCCCACACCGCCTCTGGATACATCTTCATCAACGGCAAATAGCCGTGAGTAGCGCCGCAAGTGATGATTTCCAGATTGTTACTGTCTTGGAACTTCTTAAAAGCTGTCACCAAGTCACCGTTATAGCTTTCCCATAGCTGACGGGCTTCCTTAAACTCAGTAGCGTAATGTTCTGCTAAATAACGAAGATGTCCGTTATTGACATTGTGTTCAGCTTCTAGTTGTATAAGTTCTTCTAGTTGGGCTAAGTGTGCTTCATAACGTTCTTGAAGCAGAGGATCGCGGAGCATCGACACGAGAGGAGGTGTCATACTCATCGTGATTTTAAAGTCGATACCGTCTCGCTTTAAGCCTTCAAATACTTTCAATAATGGAATATAAGTTTCTGTAATGGCTTCATAGAGCCATTCTTCCTCCAGCACGTAGTCACTTTCAGGGTGACGAACGAAGGGCAGATGTGCGTGGAGTACAAGCGCGACGTAGCCGATAGACATAGTGATTTTGGGGTGATACTTGTAAGTTGAAGGTTGAGAGGTTTGGCTGAAATTAACAATATTTTAAGACTTTATGGGGATCGTAAGAATAGTTTTCAATATGAGTTAAATACAGTGTTTGTAGGGGTACAGCCAACATTGTTGTGCCTCCACTGTGTGTTTTTACTGTCACGTAAAAACGTAAACTCAGTATTCCCCAAAATTTTGTGATTTGAACATTACACAGATGGTAAGCGTTCAGGGGGCCTACCGAGATCAACCGAAGAGTACAGTACATACTGTTTGCTAAGACTGTATAATAATGAGTTTTTATTATGTCCTTCTCTAACACGATCTATCGCATAGTTGATGGCGTAACCATTCCTGGCGTACTTCTGCAAGCCTTTATCAAGAATGGAGACCACTATTTTGTTACTGAAATTAAGGTCTACAAAGACGGCAGAATTGATTGCTGGGGCATGGTTGACTTTAATGGTTTCAAAGAAAAGGTAAGCAAAGGTTGGGTTAGAACTCATCTGCCTGAAGGAGCAAGAGTCTCAATGATGGTGTCTGGTCTTTATTTCACCGCCCATCAAGTGAAGTCAAGAGTTGAGGAGCAGGAGTTTGTTAAAGAAGTTGAAGACGAGATCCGACGACTCAATGGCCAGCTAACAACAGGAGAGATTTGCCGACAGGCATTAACACAATATAAGCATGAGCCAAACGAGGCAAATAAGGAGTATTTGCGCCAAGCCTATGATGCTGTTCCTAAACACTGTCGCATATATTTAGGTGATATGGACGACAAAGATTCGGAATATCGCTCAATTCTAAACAGATGGAGCGACTAGAAGGAACCAACATCGGTACAACATTTCGTTGGAACGGCGGGACAGGGGTAATCGGATACGAGGCAGAGGTTATCTCCACTCTTCAACTGTTTCTATACAAAAAAATGCTTAACTCGAACGCCAAAACCTGGTAACAGTGGTGATGTGATTTCGTCATCAGCCAGCAACGTTGCGATCAGTTTTAATTGGGCATTTTCTCTGCGATAAACTTCTAGCTGCTGTAATTGCCAATTTGCAATCCAATACTCTTGGACTCCTGTGGATGAGTATAGTTTCAGCTTGGCTTCTCTGTCTCGACGTTCGTTGGTTGTCCCAGCAGAAAGCACTTCCGCTATGAGTTCTGGCGCTCCTCTCAAATGCCCTTCCTCATCGAGCAATAGTGCTAAACGCTTATGACTAATCCAAACTACATCGGGTATGACATTATCAGCATCTGTAAAAATTATACCGGGAGCTTGACGGGTTTCCCCCAGATCGCTAGAGCGAGACCAAATTTGTAATTCTAAGCATATATTACCCGCAGTCCCTTGATGTCTCCAGTGAGGCGCTCTAGTCACAAATAGTTCTCCGTCAATAATTTCATAGCGCTTCCATTCGTCAGTTTGGAGTAATTCTAAGTCTGAGGTTGTCCAACGAACCCGATCGGATATTGTTTGGTTCATAGCAATATTTTTCCATGCCTAAATAAAATTCTCTTTTCAGAATATTTGCTCAGGGTTAATACCTGCGGCTCGCAAGCGTTCTGCCAATATTGCAGCCCGTTGACGTTCTTGTTCTAGTTGTTGGTTTGCTTGCTGTAACTCTTGATTTGCTTGCTGTAACTCTTGATTAACTTGCTCTAACTGTTGATTTGATTCTTCCTCTGGCAACATCACCAGCTGTCTATCTGGTGTAAAAAAGCGTAATTTACCGTCCTCAACTCCCAAATACAGCCCTAATTGCTGACTCCACAAGCAACCCGACTCAGTGGGAGCAAGTTCTTGATATTGCCCATCAACTATGTGAAATCCCTGTAACTCTAAGTTATTTGGATCAAACAAAAAGTAATCTGGAGTGCGAAATGTATTCTGATATATTTGTTTTTTCAACCCTTTATCAACCGAGGCAGTGGAATCAGATAACATCTCAATAATCACATTGGGATATTTGCCGTCTTCTTGCCACACAACCCAGCTTTTACGGTCTTTTTTTTCTGTATCTAAAACTACAAAAAAATCAGGGCCTCGAAATTCTTCTGATTTTTTTTGGTTGGGACTGAAATAGATAGTCAGGTTGCCGGTAGCATAAAAATCCTGGCGATCGCGCCACCACCATTTAATCAGGCGGATAAGTAAATCGATTTGTTCGCGGTGTAAATCAGATTCCAAGGGGGGTTCGTCACTATAGATATCGCCTGGTGGGAAAATTATACTATTAGTGACATCTTGTAAACTAGGTGTGGCAGCAAGGGACTGAGACATACAAGATAGTTTTTCTATTTGTATCCATGCTATCGTGACAAACCTTTATATAATCGCACTCCTTATTCCTCATCCCGATATAATTCTTGCAAGTCTTGTAACTGAGTCTTGCGGGAAATTCGGCGATATTTTTTACTTTCTAACTTGGGTTCGTATTGACTTTGACCTTTGCCTTTACTTTTGCTTTTTAACTTCATGCTAGATTCAGGATCGGCTTGTTGGTGTAGCTGTGTTTGATGAGCGATCGCAGCATCCAAAAATTCTAAATAATGTTCGTATCGTTCCCAATCTCCCCGCACCGCGCATTCCGGCTCGTCTCGATGCAGACAATCACTAAACCGACAGCTAGCAACTGCTAACCGCTTTCTGGCTTCTGGGAAATAATGGATTAATTCTTCTGGGACACAATCCATGTCTGGCTGATTAAAGCCGGGAGTGTCTGCCAGTAAACCACCGTTAGGTAACTCAAATAATTCTATATGGCGAGTGGTATGACGACCGCGAGCTAGTTTGCCAGAAACTTCTCCGACTCGCAGCTTG
This sequence comes from Nostoc sp. 'Peltigera membranacea cyanobiont' 213, assembly GCF_002245975.1. Taxonomy (NCBI): domain Bacteria; kingdom Bacillati; phylum Cyanobacteriota; class Cyanophyceae; order Nostocales; family Nostocaceae; genus Nostoc; species Nostoc sp. 'Peltigera membranacea cyanobiont' 213. The sequence goes on from NZ_NOLI01000008.1 coordinate 36,688, forward strand.
GCCGAATCAATCAGCGTATTAATCAGGCTGGATTTGCCAACCCCGGAAGGCCCAGCAATTACAGTAATTTTATTGCTCAAATATTTGCCTGCTTGGTCGGTATTTATGCCATCTTTGACGCTAATAAATATTGGTTGATAGCCCCAAGCAAGTAAGCGATCGCTAACTTTTTGCTGTTCTAGCTCTGAAATTAAATCACTTTTATTCAAGCATAAAAGCACATCCAAGCTAGTAGACTCAGCTTTAATTAAAAATCGACTCAGTTGATAAGGTTCCAAAGGTGGATCGGCTACGGCAAATACCAAGAGGATTTGGTTGACATTAGCGATCGCGGGACGATCTAATTCGCTGTGACGGGGTAAGACATCAGCGATCGCTCCCCGTCCCCCAGCCCAATCTGGTTCTTCAACCACAACGCGATCGCCTACCATCACCTGTTGACCGATTTTTTTCAGCCTGGTTCGGCGAGTACAGAGGAGGAGAGGGGGATAAGGAAGATGAGAATCTCGATCCCCCATCTCCCCGATCTCCCCCTGTTTTTGATCCAGTTGTACTCGGTAAAAATTAGCCTGTACAGCGACGACTGTACCCAATAACTGTCCAGTTGCGGCAAAATCTGTCATTGGCTAGCAACTGGACGGCGCACTAACAGAGAAAAATAACTAGTGCAGTCTGTAATTTCTTCAACCTGATAACCTGCCATTGTCAGACTATCAGGAACCTGCTCAATCGGTTCACCAGGGTCTAGCCAGACTTCTAGCAAACCTCCCAATGGCATTTTCTCCAAATGTAATTTTGTCCGCACAAAATTAATCGGGCAAGGGGTGCCGCGTAAATCAAGTTGAGCATCGGGAGTTAAAAGAGAAGAGGGCATCATTACTTAAATAAATTTCCCAAGAATCCTTCTAGACCGCCTTTACCAGTGCGATCGCCCTTAATTTTAGCCAGCTTCTCTAACAGTTCCCTCTCCTCTGGGGTGACTTTGTTGGGAATATCAATTAATACGTTCAGCATGTGATCCCCACGACTGACGGGATTACCTAAGCGAGGTACGCCGCGATTTTCCAACTTCATCACCGTATTTGGCTGAGTTCCGGCTGGAATAATCAATTCTACAGGGCCATCTACCGTATCTACCTCTAACCGACAACCTAAAATCGCTTGCAGGTAGCTAACTTTGATTTCCGAAAGAATATTAATGCCGTCCCGTTGGAATTCTTCGTCCTCATTTACGAACAAGTAAACGTATAAATCTCCAGGAGGGCCACTGCGCTGACCGGCATCTCCTTCACTAGAAATCCGCAAACGAGTACCATTATCTACCCCAGCCGGAATGGTAATTTTGAGTTTCTTGGTGACTTGATTTGCGCCCTTGCCATCACAAGCATCACATTTATCTTCTATTACCATCCCTGTCCCATTGCAGGTGGGACAAGTCGAGACTTGAGTGAAACTGCCAAAAGGGGTTCTCGTGACACGGCGGACTTGACCAGATCCGCTACAAGTCGAACAAGTGCGGGGGCGAGTTCCAGGTTTAGCACCAGAACCGCTACAGACTTCACAATTTTCTAAATGTGAGATGCGAATTTCTTTTTCGCCGCCAAATACTGCTTCCCGAAAGTCTAACTTCAGGTCTAGCCGTAGATCGTCGCCTCTTGCAGGCCCACTGCGCCGTCTTTGTTGCGTGGGACTACCCATACCGCCACCAAAGCCACTAAAAATGCTTTCAAAGATATCGGCAAAACCGCCCATATCACCGACATCTTGGAAGCCCCCGCCAGCAGCACCTGAGACACCCTCTGGCCCAAAGCGATCGTAACGAGCGCGGGTTTCGGGTTCTGAGAGTACCTCATAAGCACGGTTAATCTCTTTAAAGCGATCCTCCGCCCCCGGTTCTTTGTTCACATCTGGGTGAAACTTTCGGGCTAAACGGCGATAGGCTTGTTTGAGTTCTTCTTTGTCGGTGTCACGAGAGACACCCAGGATTTCATAATAGTCGCGGGCCATATAGCAAAGGTAAAAGTTAGAAGGAAGAAAGCAGAAGTCAGCAGAACGTCACGGTCACTTGCTACCCTACAGAAAAGCATTTTGCCTATAACTCTTGAAGAGCAACGCAGTGTCCTTCAGAGGGTGGCTTGCCGGAGGTGAGGCAGAAGATAAAATTAATTTTTGTTAATAACTGATTTTACCCTTTACCTTTTACAAAAATCACCGACAAATTTCGAGCAACAGGTGCTTTCCTCGTGGAAGACGACAAAAGCCACAGAAGTTATGAGCAGGGGAAGCCTTTGCTCCGACTTCTCACTGCCGAGTCGGCTGTCTCTTTTACAATTGTGCTACGTAGGAGAGGAAAACCCCGCCCATCAACCAGAGGGGCTAGCCGCACCATTAGGTGTGGAAAACCACCCTTATGCTTTGGATCGTATCTGAACCGCCATACTTCCTAGCAGTAATTTGCTTCTACAATCTAGCAAACCCCAGGGGTCTTGTGAAACTTCGCTAAATCCATAATAAATATTAAATATATTAAAATACCTTAATAAAAATCTGCAACTTAGGGGACTGGGGACTGGGCACAGTATCTGGAGATTAGAGGTTTAGTGGAGAAGGGTTCAGAGGGATTTTCGCTCTGCTTTCCTGCTTCTTTCCCAATCCCCAATCCCCAATCCCTAATCTATTGCCTCATAATCAGCCTGTGCGGTACTTTCTTCGTCAAAATCAAAGTTGAATTGTGGTATTAATGTACCGTTCATTGGTGAGTCTCCTTCTGGAGTAAAAGCACTAGCTGAAGCCTCCTCAATCTCATCACTTTGGCTGTTGGCTCGATTGTAGACATCAGCACCAATGGCAAACAAAGTTTGTTGGAAGTCGTCTAAACGCTGCTTAAATTCCACCGTGGAGATGTTGGAGTCAATCATTGCAGCTTGAAGTTGTGAAACTTTTTCACTAGCCAAAGTCTTCATCTGGTCGCCGATAAAGTTGCCATTATCCTTGATGGTGGATTCGTAACTGAACAACAGATTATCTGCTTGGTTTCTGAGTTCAACCAGTTCTTTACGTCTTCTATCTTCTTCGGAAAACAGTTCGGCTTCTTGGCGCATCCGTTCGACTTCGTTGGTACTCAAACCACCTGTATTTGTAATCCTGATACTCTGTTCTCTACCTGTACCTTTGTCTTGGGCAGAAACCTTCAGGATGCCATTGACATCGATTTCAAAGGATACTTCGATTTGCGGTACACCACGGGGCGAAGGGGGAATTCCTGCTAGCAAAAACTTGCCGAGACTCTTGTTATCTCGTGACATTGCCCGTTCACCTTGGAGAATGTGAATTTCTACCGAGGTTTGCCCATCAACGGCTGTGGAAAAAATTTGTGACTTACTGGTGGGAATTGTGGTGTTGCGTTCAATAATTTTGGTGAACACTTCACCCAAGGTTTCAATTCCCAAAGATAGGGGGGTGACATCCAATAGTAAGAGATTATCGACTTCGCCACCCAATACCCCTGCTTGGATTGCTGCTCCCAATGCTACCGCTTCATCAGGGTTGATCGAGCGATCGGGAGCTTTGCCATTGAAAAATTTAATCAGCGCGTTTTGGACTGCGGGAATACGGGTAGAACCACCTACCAAAATAATCCGATCTATCGCTTCTGGTTTGAGATCCGCATCTTTGAGCGCTTGGATCATTGGTTCAATAGTACCTTCAATTAATTTCCCTGCCAGTTCCTCAAATTTAGAGCGGCTGAGTTCCATCTCTAAATGCTTTGGGCCGGTTTCATCAGCTGTGATGAATGGCAGATTGATGGAGGTATTGACCATGTTAGAGAGTTCAATTTTGGCCTTTTCTGCTGCTTCCCGTAGGCGTTGCAGTGCCATCTTATCTTTGGAAAGGTCGATTTTCTCCTCTTGCTGGAAGTGTTCCATCATCCAAAGCACGATCGCATTATCAAAGTCGTCTCCACCCAAGTGGTTATTACCACAAGTTGCCTTAACTTCAAAAACGCCATCCCCAAGTTGCAGGATCGATACGTCGAAAGTCCCGCCTCCTAAGTCGAATACTAAAATTAGCTGCTCTTGGTCTTGCTTGTCTAATCCGAAAGCTAAAGCCGCAGCTGTTGGTTCATTGATGATTCGCAGGACTTCTAATCCGGCGATCGTGCCAGCATCTTTAGTGGCTTGTCTTTGAGCATCTGTAAAATATGCGGGTACGGTGATCACTGCTTGCGTGACTTCTTCACCCAAGAAGTTTTCTGCATCCTGCTTGAGCTTTTGCAGGATCATCGCGGATAATTCTTGTGGCGTGTAATTTTTTGAGCGAATTTGAACATCAACGGTATCGTCTCGACCTTTGATGCAGTTGTAGGGGACGCGATCGCGTTCTATTTCAGTGTCTTCCCAACGTCGCCCGATAAATCGTTTAATACTGTAAATTGTGTTTTCCGCATTGGTTACGGCTTGGCGCTTTGCCAATTGACCAACCAAGCGATCGCCACTCTTCCCAAATCCCACAATACTTGGAGTAGTTCGTCCGCCTTCAGAATTGGAGATCACCAGTGGTTGACCGCCCTCCAGAACTGCGACGCAACTGTTGGTAGTGCCTAAATCGATTCCAATAACTTTTCCCATAATTGGCAGTATTTTTACTGATTTTTTATGCTGTAATATGTCGCAGACTAACTTTTTTGCTCCGAATCAAGGCTAGCGGATAACGTCTGTGGAACCCATATTGCTGGTAGCAAGAGAGAAGTTGAAACACAGAGAGTTATCCAAAGCCTTGTCCAAGTTTTAGGTACGCGATGCTCGTCCTTGCTAGAAGCCAGGCACTTTTGGTCAGCGAGACGAGCGACTACAGCTTAACTGAAGGCTTGACTCGACTGATCTTCCTCCGTAGAAGGTGTATCTTCCTTTGGAGCAGCTACTTTGACCATTGCATGGCGTAGCACGCGCTCGCCCAAGTAATATCCGCGCACTAACTCTTCTAACACTGTTCCTTCAGGATGTTCATCCGTAGGTTCCCGCATTACTGCTTCATGGAGGTTAGGATCGAATTCTTGGCCTTCAGGACGCATTGGTGATACACCCAAGCGTTTGAGGCTATCGACTAATTGTTTGTAAACCCCTTGGTAGCTTTTGTGCATGGTCATTTCGCCATCAGATTGCGGTTTGAGGTGCGATCGCGCCCGCTCAAAATTATCGACCACTGGTAGCAATTCTAGAATCGTATTCCGCTTCATCAGCGTCTCTAGCTCTTCTTTTTCTTTGCTAGTGCGTTTCCGATAATTCTCAAAATCAGCGGCAATCCGCATATATTGAGTACTACGTTCTTCTAGTTGTGTTTTGAGAGACTCAATTTGTTGAGTCAGTTCTGCCAAAGCTGCCGTTTCTACTCCAGTGTTATCGGTTGCAGGAACGCCAGTTTCTGCATTGATAGTAGCTGCATCTCCCGATACATTAGCTTGGGATGCCACTTGCTCTGTCACCTCGCTACCAGATTCATTGAAATTAATTTGGGCTGGGGAGTCACTCTTCATTGCTTGCTTTACCTCTGTTGGTTCACCCAATTGCTGGCTAGTATTGTTTATCTGTTTATTTTCATCCATCATTGTCCACTCATTCCAGATGCTTGCTATTTATGGCAGTGTATCTCCATAGCTTGCAACCGTCGTCATCCACGACTTGCAACTAAGGCTGATTTTGTTGCCGACAAGTTTCTGGAAGTGATGTAACCGTTTTCTTATTGTGACAAATGGCGAACACCTTAGCGTAGACACCATCAAGGCGGGAACCCGAACGAGTAGTGTACCTCTAGGAGTAAGTAATTTGAAAGAGTGGCGCTTAATCTCATTCGCCCCTGTGACTAAAAATTTGTTGCTTGAGTGATTCAGGAATTGATATTTTCTCTACTATTACTTATTTTTCACTCACCATTTAGCGAGAACTCCGAACAACAGTTTTCGTTACTTAGAAGTTCAATGACTTTTTTGGCAAATGAGAATTCTATCTCACCGACTGGGAATACTTTAAGCAGAGGTTCCCCTACTCATTCGCTCATTTATGACTTACTCGTCACCACAACGGCGCAGTACCGCTCTAACTACCAGAACAGAGTTTTCGCCCTTCGGCAACAAGCTAGTCCAATCTGGCTATGTCAATACCGAACAGATGAGGCAGGCACTAATTGAAAGCCGCAAATCTGGCAGACCCTTAACGGAAGTACTAGAGTCAATTACTGGACAACAACTATCACCTGAGTTGCTCAGGCAATACAAAAAACAGCAGCTATTTGAACTTAAAATACTATACGGTGTTGAATTCCTCGATCCGGAAGTCAGTTCCGTTGCTAACACGATGATGGGGAACCTGATTGAAACCCTCATCCCAGTGGATATTTGCCGTCGCCATCGTTTAGTACCACTGTCGAAACACGAAGACCAAACCCCGCCCTCAGTTTTAGTGGCGATGGTTGCTCCAGATAACCTAGAGGCTTCTGATGACCTAAATCGCATCTTGCGCCCCCAAGGACTGGCATTGCAGCGCATGGTGATTACCCAGGAAGACTACCAACAGCTAATCAACCAATATTTGGATGAAATGGCTGTTAAGCAAAAGCACCTAGACCAAGAAAAGTTTACAGATATTAATCAGGATTTAGAAAACCTCGGAAATCTCGATATTTCCGATGCTCCTGAAGAAATGGAGGCCGATCTTGGGGCAGCGATGAAGGGTGCAGAGGATGCCCCAGTCATCAACCTAGTGAACAGAATCCTGGCTAAAGCCTTGCATGAGGGCGTTTCTGACATTCATATCGAACCGCAAGAAGAAAACTTACGCATTCGCTTTCGGAAGGATGGCGTACTGAAGGAAGCTTTCGATCCCCTACCGAAAAAAATCATCCCGGCGGTGACAGCCCGATTTAAAATCATCTCGAATCTAGATATTGCCGAACGCCGTATGCCCCAAGATGGACGCATCCGGCGGCTATTTGAGGGACGTAAGGTGGATTTCCGCGTGAATACCTTGCCCAGTCGCTACGGGGAAAAGGTGGTACTGCGGATTTTGGATAACTCCTCTACCCAACTGGGATTAGATAAGTTAATTACCGATCCAGAGACTTTACATATTGTCCAGGATATGGTTAGCCGTCCCTTTGGACTAATTTTGGTAACTGGGCCAACTGGTTCTGGGAAAACAACCTCGCTCTATTCTGCACTATCAGAAAAGAACGATCCCGGAATTAATATCAGTACTGTGGAAGACCCAATTGAGTACAGTCTTCCAGGGATTACTCAAGTACAGGTGATTCGAGAAAAAGGGTTAGATTTTGCTACCGCTCTGCGGGCTTTCTTGCGGCAAGATCCAGATGTGCTACTGGTGGGTGAAACGCGGGATAAGGAAACGGCAAAAACAGCAATTGAGGCTGCCTTGACCGGTCACTTAGTATTAACTACCTTACATACCAATGATGCCCCAGGAGCGATCGCTCGTTTGGGAGAAATGGGCATTGAACCTTTCATGGTTTCTAGTTCTCTAATTGGCGTTCTAGCTCAACGTTTGGTGCGGCGCGTATGTTCTGAATGTCGGATTCCCTACACTCCCACAACCGAGGAACTAGCTCGTTATGGTCTATCAGCTTCTTCTGATGTGGAAGTCACCTTCTATAAAGCTAACACTTTGACATTAGATGCGATCGCAGATGCCAAAGCCAAAAATCACCTTTGCCCAAAATGTAATGGCAACGGCTATAAAGGGCGTTGTGGTGTTTATGAAGTTATGCGAGTCACCGAAAATCTGCAAACTCTCATTAACGAAGATGCACCCACAGAACGCATCAAGGAAGTGGCAATAGAAGAGGGGATGAAAACCTTGCTGGCTTATAGTTTGGACTTAGTGCGCGAAGGTTCCACGACTTTAGAAGAAGTAGAACGAGTGACGTTTACTGATACTGGCTTGGAAGCAGAGTTAAAAGCCAAACGCAAGACTGGTCTTACCTGTCGGAGTTGCGATGCCACATTGAAACAAGAATGGCTGGATTGTCCCTACTGTATGACATCTCGGTTTTAAGACTAGTCATTAGTCATTGGTTAGTAACTTTGAACAAATGACAAACATAAAAAACATAAAAAAGGAGCAGAACTATGGAAATGATGATTGAAGACTTGATGGAACAGTTGATTGAAATGGGTGGCTCGGATTTGCATTTATCCGCAGGTTTGCCTCCCTACTTCCGCATCAGTGGCAAACTTACCCCCATAGGTGAGCATGTATTGACAGCCGATCAATGTCAAAGGCTGATTTTTAGTATGCTCAACAACACCCAGCGTAAAACCTTAGAGCAGAACTGGGAATTGGATTGTTCTTATGGCGTTAAAGGTTTAGCACGTTTCCGGGTCAATGTCTATAAAGAACGTGGTTCTTATGCTGCTTGCTTACGGGCATTAAGTTCTAAGATTCCTAACTTTGAAAAATTAGGTTTGCCAGATATTGTACGGGAAATGACAGATAAGCCTAGAGGACTAATTCTGGTGACAGGCCCTACAGGTTCCGGCAAGACAACCACCCTAGCGGCGATGATCGACTTGATTAACCGCACCAAGGCAGAGCATATTTTAACGGTGGAAGACCCAATTGAATTTGTCTATGAACCCATTAAAAGCTTGGTTCACCAACGACAACTGGGTGAAGATACTAAGAGCTTTGCTAATGCTTTGAAAGCAGCTTTGCGGGAAGATCCAGATATTGTTCTGGTGGGAGAAATGCGCGATTTGGAAACGATTTCTTTGGCGATTTCCGCAGCAGAAACAGGACACTTGGTATTTGGTACTCTCCACACCAGTTCCGCCGCCCAGACAGTTGACCGGATTATTGACGTTTTCCCCCATGAAAGACAAACCCAGGTGCGGGTGCAGTTATCTAACTCATTAGTGGCGGTATTTAGCCAAACCTTGGTGTCCAAGAAAAGCCCTAAACCCGGTGAATATGGTCGGGTGATGGCACAAGAAATTCTAATTGTCACTCCCGCTATTTCTAACTTGATTAGAGAAGGTAAAACAGCCCAAATTTACTCAGCTATTCAAACTGGCGGCAAGTTGGGGATGCAAACTCTGGAGAAGGTTTTAGCTGATTTTTACAAAGCAGGAACGATTTCTTTTGAAGCGGCGATGTCTAAGACTTCTAAGCCAGATGAAATCCAACGTCTTATCGGTACTTCTGTACCACCCCAGGCAGCAGGTGCGAAACCCGGTATGGCTGCCAAAGCCCATTAAAGTAACTGGGGAAGGGGGATGAGGGAGACAACAAGAATCAGCAATGCCCAATGCCCCATACCCCATAAATAACAACTATTTTGAATTTATTTATGCCAAACTTTGTTGCTCGTGTTCGGGATTCTCAAGGAAAATCCCGAACAGAAAAAATTACTGCTGAATCTTTGGTACAAGCTCGGACTAATCTCAGAGATCAAGGTTTTGTAATCCAAGAACTCAAACAATCTCAAGGATTTCAGCCAGATGTTGCCTTAAAAAAATTCCAGAATTCCTTAGTTAAGGTTTCTGTGAAAGACAAAGCCGTTTTTTCCCGTCAATTTGCCGTTTTGATGAATGCGGGGGTTGCGATCGTTAGAAGTCTGGGGGTACTTTCCGAACAGTGTAGTAATACTAAACTCAAACAAGCCCTAGTTGAGATTAGTACTGATGTTCAAAGTGGAATGAACCTTTCAGAAGCAATGCGGAAACATCCTGACTGCTTTGATGGGTTATATGTGAGTATGATTCAAGCCGGTGAAGTGGGTGGTGTTCTAGACGAAGTATTGAATCGTTTAGCTAAGTTGCTAGAAGATGTTGCTCGTCTACAAAACCAAATTAAATCAGCATTGTCTTATCCAACTGTTGTGGGTTTTATCGCAGTTGCAATCTTTCTCGGCATGACCATTTTTCTCATTCCGATTTTTGCCACGATTTTTACACAAATTGGAATCTCATTACCACCTCTAACGCAATTCTTGATGGATGCTAGTAAATTTCTGAGAAGTCCTGGTGCTTTCGTACTTCTAGGTATTCTCATAGCATTGAAATTTGCCTATGGACAATATGCTAAAACTCCTGTTGGTCGGATAACAATCGATCGTCTTTCCCTCAAAATGCCGTTATTTGGTGACTTAATTCAAAAATCTTCAGTCGCCCGCTTTAGCCGGACTTTTGGTTCTTTGACTCGTTCAGGCGTACCAATTTTAACTTGCTTAGAAATTGTCCGAGATACATCAGGAAACCAAGTAATTGCTAATGCCATAGACGCAGCCCGGATGGAGATTCAACAGGGAGGTATGATTAGTATTGCTTTACAAAAAGATGCTGTTTTTCCAGCTATGGCAATTCAGATGATTAGTATCGGCGAAGAAACTGGAGAATTAGATGGAATGTTGATGAAAGTTGCTGATTTCTATGAAGATGAAGTCGAGCAAGCAGTAAAAGCAATGACCAGTATTTTGGAACCAGTGATGATTGTAGTTTTAGGGGGGATGGTTGGAACCATTTTGCTGGCAATGTATTTGCCGATGTTTGCGGTATTTGAAAAGCTGGGATAAGGGATAAAGAGTTAAGAGTTAGGAATTAAGAGTTTAAACTTTTTACTTTTCATGCTCATTTTTAACTCTTGACTACTTAAATTTTTTTCTAACTCCTAACTATTTAATCAACTATGACTGTGCAAAAATCTGACTACGAAGCGAGTTTGGCAGAGTACAGCAATCATCTAGCTGCGATCGCCTTACTAAAACAATATCGGCCATACTTAGAGATGATTCCCAGTTTGCGCCGTCCCGATGAAAGTGTCATTACTATCCCTTTGCCGATTGTCCGTCTTCGCAACACAGCAACAACAACGCCACAAACGATTTGCTTACCCTGTGATGTGGCAATTTTGATGTGCGATCCAGAGTGGAAAATCAAAACCGGAGCCGAAATCTTAGTCTTTATTCATCGCGCTCACGAAGACTTTTCTGATTTGTTAGGACGTTGGCGACAAACCCAAGTTTTCTTGGACAATGATTATGAGTGGTTGATGCCTCTGCGCCACAGTCATATTTTGAGTGAGGGAGCTAATACTATATATCCTCTGTTTGTCGTTTTCAGTAATACCTTAGAACGCATCCAACGAGGACTCGTAGGAGCCGAACTTCCATTTATTATCCAAACACCAGATTTGCTACTTGAGGAAAATTTCACAGACACTTTTTGTCCAGAAATCCCACCAGCTTAATCAAGGCAAAAGGTAAAAGTAAAAAGGCAAAAGAATTTGCCTGTTTCTTTTGCCTTTTTACTTTTTACTTTTTACTTTACAAATTGCGGCATAATTTCGGCAGCAGTGAATATTCCATAGATGCCGCGTTGGTGCAATTGCTTACCAGCTTTGAGATAGCCAAAGGCAGGCCCGCAGACATTGGCTGCCATACTGGTTTCATCTCCCAAAGTAAAGGTATGGGTGGAAATCTTCCCTTCAAAAGTGCGCCCTGTTACCTTAACGTTAGTGCTGAGGGGCTTTTTAGGATTGCGAGTATCGACTACACCACCAACTGTAACGCGATCGCGATCGCAAATTCCTGCGACCTCTAGCATCACATCATCAGCGTGTTCCATATTCTTCAAGGTAAGCACGCCATTAGTTTTATCTAGTAGTGCTTCTACTTCTGCGTCAGTCATCGCCCTAGCAGTTTCCACTGTATAACCAGGGATATGGCCAATATCTTCCCGAACAGTGGCGCGGTAAGCTTCCCAGTTGGCAATTCCTACCCCAAAGGTAATTTCGACTTGATGAATTTCGGCGTAGCTTTGGGCGGCTAATGCGGCGGCGGCGGTTAACAGTCCGGGTGTAGCACCACAACCTGTCATGTAAGTAATCCCGGCGGCTTGCAGTTCTTCTTTCATCGCCAGTAGTTGTTCTACAGCAGAGGTGCGCTTAATTGCATCCACTAGCACCCCCTGCCAACCAGATTTAATAAACTCTTTGGCTACAGAAGGGATAAAATCGTTTGGTAAGTTGGGTAAAGCCAGAAAATACCCATCCACAGGTTGAGCTATTGCAATTACATCCTGAATACTTTGATTTGTTAACGTACCAACTGGTTCTAAATAACCTACAGAACCTTGGGACTGGTAAGTTGCAATGCATTCTTGAGTATTTAAACCTTCAGCAGCGTAAGCGTAACCTTTTTGATCTGCGGCTGCGACTAAAATCATTTCCTGTTTAGCAGCAAGTACTTTGGCGGCGGCTTGTCCGAGTCCGCCGAAACCTAGTACTCCTATGCGTATCGCTGACGAAATATTTGCTGTACTCATAATCAATTACTTAAGTTTAATCACAAGCTTTCAAACTTTACCATCTCAGCTTGTGGCTGATGGCTGACAGCTTTTAGCTATAAAGGTTAATTATGCTTCATTATCCTGGTTTCTTCGCCGACCAAATCAGTTTTTTCACCAGAAATTCTTGTTGAGTGATTTCGGCTTGAGCAAATTTTCACGCGAGATAGCAGCAAAAATCCAAAGGACTGCGAACACTCCGACAACCACGATTAAGAAAATGAGAGAAGAACCATAAACAGAAAAGCGGTTTTTTATCCGCTTTTCTGTTATTTTTTAAACTATGAAAGTATGTCCACAAGAAGGACATTGAGTCAATTTAGTAACTCCAAGTCCTGCAAGAGCAGCTCCAATAACCGCCCCTGGTATAGTTCCAGCAATTGCTCCCAAAGGCCCCATTGCGATTCCAATACCGGAACCAAGCCAAGCGCCAGTTGCAGCACCGGCGGCGGTAGCTCCAGCAGTTACTAAATGATTAGTTGCTTCAAACTGATGGTTGCATTTTTCACAAACGACTTTAGCCATAAGCAGTTCCTCTCGGTTTATCTATTATTAGAATGCCCAAAAACAGCTACTGATTAAGATGAACGGTATAAATTAACTTTTTTTCAGATTAAAATTACTGATACATAAATTACATTTTATTGTAATAACGTAATCACGGCAAACAGTGATGTTTTTTAGAAATATTTGGCGTAAATAAAGTTACAGAAGGTTCAGTATGGGGAACCCTAGTATTAAGAGAATGTTTGAAAAGTCCTATTGTCGGTAACAAAACGTTTTAGATCCCCCTAAATCCCCCGGTAAATTGGGTGACTTTGATTCCGGTTCCCCCCTTTTTTAAGGGGGGTTAGGGGGGATCTTTATACAACTTGATACTTTTCAAACAACCTCTAAGGCAGACAAAGCACAAGTCGCTTTTTAATTTATTTAAACTGCTGTAACTGTTTTTACGAGCTATGCAATTATCAATTAAGTCTCTTCTTTCATGGCTGGAACGACTGCTGCGTTTGGATTTTCAAGCCATTCTGTTAGTTTTTCTGTTGATATGGACTCCTTTACTTGCAAATACTACTTTGCAGGTTCAGCACTCTTGCGACCCTATGATTCATTGGTCTGGTGAATTTCCAGCAGAATGCAAACAAATAGCAACTGAATCAAAATCTTCCATTAATCAGCAAAACAAGACTACTAAAATTAAACCGGACAGTAAACCTAAAAGTGAAGTCTACAAGCCTCTAAATATAATTACGGAACATAGAAATAATCCTAAATTAGAAGAAGAAAGAGCAATCTTGGAAGCTATAAAAGAACAGCCTGATCTTACTGCTGGTGCAATCGGTATAGCTGTTGCAACAGGTGTTGCTTTAATTGGAGCCGCTCCAGCATTTATTGTTGTTGGCTCTGGATTTCTAACTTGGTTAGCTATTAGAATAGCTTTATCAATTTGATTAAATTGAATTATCTAATTTCAAATAGTCAGACACTTCTTTTAGGAATAACTAAAAATGCAATCTCCATCTCAAGATAATAATTATTCAGGCAATAGCCCACAACAACCATCAAATTCTTCTATCGATACAACAAGTCCTAATAATCAACTTGGTAATAATGCAGGAATACCGTTAGAAACTGTACAAGCTACGAATAACAACTCCAATTTGCCTCTTGATTTAAGCAAACTAATCGTAGTGGCAATCTTCCTTATTGTCTTAGCTACTACTTTTTTTATTATCAACCGAGGAAGCGATGTCTGCATTTTTAGTTTCTGTAGCGAGACTGAGAGACATTCTTCTACAGTAACATCTGATTTTTGGGCTTTTGCTGGAGGTACAGCGACAGTTTTTGTTCTTACAACATTCTTAGGACTTTCAATAGTACCCGCAGTACTTATATCAAGTGTTGTTTGGTTCATTATATATTCCTCGTTTCATTTATCTTAGTTATAGGAGAATAACAGAGTATGAACTTGATTGAAGTCCGCAAAGTTTCTAAAACCTTTCGGAAAGGCTTTAATGAATATCCGATTATTCAAAACATGGATTTTTTTGTTGAAAAAGGAGAATTTGTAGTACTGCTAGGAAACAATGGTGCAGGCAAAAGTACATTACTTAATTTGATTTTAGGGCTTGTCCAACCCAGTGAAGGAGAAGTAAAACTTATGGGTCTTTCTCCTCAGCAATCTTCTGCAAAAAAAGCTGTGGGTGCCGTTTTACAAGAAACAACAGTTCCTAAAAATTTAAAAGTTAAAGAACTTGTGCAGCTTGTACGAAGTTACTATCCTCAGTCATACACAGTTCAAGATATTTTGAAAAGGGTCGGTCTTGAAGATAAATCTGAAGCATGGGTTAGTGAGTTAGCCGGTGGGGAAAAACAACGTTTGTATTTTGCTCTTGCTTTAGTGGGTAATCCAGAACTGCTTATACTTGATGAACCTACACAAAAGTTGGATAAGGAAGGCTATGAAATGTTTTGGCAAGAAATAAGACTCTGCCAAAAGCAGGGAATCACAATTTTAATGGTGATACACCCTGATGAGCAGGATTTGGATAAACTTAGCCAACTTGCCACTCGTTATGTCACTCTCCATGCACTTGCTGAAGCACCATCAGAAGGTCAACTTATTGAAGATACGAGTAAAGAGATAATTCAAATAGAGAATCAACAAATATCACAAAATATACCTGTAATTCAACCACAAGGTGCTGCATTTATCTTTTTGCAGCAAATGTGGGTAGAAATAATTCAGCTATTTCGTACACCTCTGTTTTTATTAGGTATTATTCTGTTTGCCTGTTTCAGCAGTGTTCTTCCATTTCATGGTGAATTAGCAAAACAAGCACTAACATCATTTAGTGTATTAATCTTATTGACGATTGCTATTGATAGGTTAGGTAAGAGAGTCTCAGTTGAACGCGCTGAAGGTTGGTTAAAATTGCTCCGTATAACTCCATTACCACCAGTTATCTATATCGCTGCAAAAGTTGTAACAACTCTGCTATTATCCACCATAATTATTACCTTAATTATGATATTAGGGATTTGGCGCTTAAAAATAGATATTAATCCTGAACAACTATTGCTTCTTGTCTTCAGCTTAGTGTTGGGAGTGATACCTTTTGCTGTTTTTGGTCTAGCACTAAGTTATTTAACAGAACCTAAAAGTTATGACTCTATTGCTGGATTATCTATTCCGCTTGGGTTAGCAAGTTGTGGTGCTTTACCTCTAACTAATCCACGTTATTTACAGGATTTAGTTGCTTTCTCTCCTTTTTACCACTATAGAGAACTAACGCTATGGGCAGCAGGTTTAGATTATGACGAACATCTGTTATTGCATTTACTATGGCTATTGTGGGCTGGAGGTATATTTGGATTGATAGCTGTATGGGCGTATAAACGCGATTCAGTAATTCAATAGCGTTTTCTCGTCTATGCATAATACACATAGAACATAATGCGATCGCCTATTGTACTGATGAGTGCGATCGCATTAAAAATTATTGAAAATTTGAACGTTTGTTGACAAAATCCTGATGTGTAATCACAATGTAATTACATGCCAGGATAAATATCGTCATGGGAACAGCAATTAGAACCCGTATTATTAAAATTGGGAACTCTCAAGGTATTCGCATTCCTAAACTTCTCCTAGAACAAAGTGGTATTGATGAAGAGGTGGAAATTGAAATTCAAGATTGTCACCTAATTGTCCGTGCTGCCTCTAAATCGCGTCAAGGGTGGGAGGAAGCATTTGCAACAATGGCGAAACAACACGACGATGCACTGCTTGATGATGCCGTAACTACAGAGTGGGAGCATCTAAAGTGGGAGTGGTAGTCAATCGATTTGATGTATTTTTGGTTAACCTCGACCCGACGATTGGCAGTGAGATTCAGAAGACAAGACCCTGTGTAGTAATTTCACCAGATGAGATGAACAAATATATTGCCACTGTCATTGTTGCTCCGATGACAACTAAAGGACAGTCTTATCCGACTCGTGTGGCTTGTCAGTTTCAGGGCAAGGATGGGCAAATCGTTCTCGATCAAATTCGTACAGTTGACAAAACTCGATTAGTCAAAAAGCTAGGTCAAATTGATTCTGATGAACAAAAAGCAGTTTTAGATACTTTGGCTGAAATGTTTGCTGAATAATCTGTCTAAGAATCGCACACACCGGATGGTTATGAGATTGTAATCGTAAGCAAAGTTTCCGTGTTGGATCAATACAGTTCAGTTAAGGCTTGATCCTCCCTAACCCTCCTTAAAAAGGAGGGAACTAAGCCCCCCTTTTTAAGAGGGCTTGGGGGGATCTTCCGAGGTTAAACATCACTAACTGAACCGTATTGCGTGTTGGATGCGATCGCCTATTGTAGTACCCACGATAGTTTAAATCTACAACGATAATCCGCCTACGCTTCTAGTAGAAGTAATTCCGAGTTAGGATCGTAGCTAAATATTGCCAAATAAATGTCTAGAGTTATTATGATGCCAACATCGCGTATTGTTCATAGTGACCCTGATATATTAGGGGGAACTACTGTCTTTGTTGGAACTCGCGTACCAATTAAGACCTTGCTTGATTATCTAGAAGCAGGTGATTCGCTAAATGAGTTTTTAGATCATTTTCCCAGTGTTAGCCGTGAGCAAGCGATCGCAGCACTGGAATGTACAAAAATTGCTAAATGCCATCCTTCCTGGTGAGGTAATTGAAGTAGGACTTTCCTAATTAGGCTACGCCTACGCATATTACAAATCTACCATCAAGCGATCGCCTACTCATAGGTTGGGTTGATGCAAGAAAACCCAAGGTTTGATTATATTTATTTTTTATATTCTGGCGATCGCAGTCTAAAAATCCGTTGATACACGATTCTAAATAAAGTTATTCCTACGTATAACTCATCATCTGGCTCTAAGTTGACACTGCACTGCAACCGACTTACTTAGAAAGCATTAATGAAATAAGGTAAATCTAAATAATAATGATAAAGATTTTCAATAATTTTTATATTTTTGTAACCATCTAGCTGGCTATAACTACGTCTAATGCCTATTTTTAGTACTTTTGCAGCTTACTTGGCAAACTCAGTTTTTACCTTGACTAATCAATGAGGTTAAGAGAAACTAACTAAATACTGATGTGTATGCTTATAATACTAATAAGTTTTGTAAAGATTCTG
The DNA here is from genome assembly GCF_002245975.1 of Nostoc sp. 'Peltigera membranacea cyanobiont' 213. Lineage (NCBI taxonomy): Bacteria > Bacillati > Cyanobacteriota > Cyanophyceae > Nostocales > Nostocaceae > Nostoc > Nostoc sp. 'Peltigera membranacea cyanobiont' 213. The sequence continues at coordinate 54,225 of NZ_NOLI01000008.1, forward strand.
AGATATATATGTTGAAACATGGAACATTAGTTAACAAATGGGGAGTTTGTATCTAAATATGTTCCTACGGCTATATTTATAGCCTTCTGCTAAGGCAGTAAAATTTAAGCGTACTTATCGTGGTTGGCCAAGAGCATGGAGACATTAGAGTTCATAATCTATCCAGACGGTCGGGTACAAGAGAAAGTCACTGGCATTGTGGGTAATTCATGCGCTGAGGTTACAGCAGCAATAGAGGCACAGCTAGGGCAAGTACTTAATCATGAGCCAACCTCAGAATATTTCGCCGCGAAGGTGCAGCAATCTAATGTGGCGAATACACACACCACTTACAGCGATTGGTAAGTTTTCACAGTAGTTTAGTGTTATTAATTCACAACCACCATGTCACACTTTAGCCAAATTAAGACTCAAATCCGTAACCTTGATTCTTTGAAAGATGCTTTGACTGAATTGGGCGTAGACTGGAAACCCGGCCCGCGCGAAGTCCGTGGCTATCGCGGTCAAACCCATCCTGCGGAAGTTAGTATTGAGCAGGAAAATGGCTATGACATCGGTTTTAGATGGAATGGCAAGGAATATGAATTGGTGGCTGACTTGCAATATTGGCAGCAAAACCTGTCTGTGGACGGATTCTTGCGCCAGGTAACACAGCGCTATGCTTATCAAACAGTTGTGAAAGAAACCGCTCGTGTTGGTTTTCAAGTCTCTGAACAACAAAAAAATGAAGATGGTTCAATTCGCCTGGTAGTACAGCGCTGGAGTGCGTAATGGCTGATTTTCTGCCGTCGCCGGAAGAAGAAGATAACCGTTCCGGTTTGGAACCAGAATTAGGGGGTTTTTTACGCGATGCCCCAGAACGTTCTGGTTTGGAACCGGAATTGGGTGGTTTGCTGCGCCAAAATGGTGTTTATGTTGATGAAATCACCTGTATTGGTTGCAAGCATTGCGCTCATGTTGCGCGTAACACTTTTTACATTGAACCAGATTACGGGCGATCGCGCGTGGTTCGCCAAGATGGGGACGCTGAAGAAATTATCCAAGAAGCAATTGACACTTGTCCGGTTGATTGCATTCACTGGGTTGATTACACTGAACTGAAAAAGTTAGAAGACGAGCGCAAATATCAGGTAATTCCTATAGTGGGTTATCCTGTAGAACATGCAGTTGCTGCTAGCGAAAGTCGGCGTAAAAAGCAAAAGTTAAAAACCAAAAAATCCCGTTATTAAGATAAAAACGTTAAATCAATATAATAAAGGACTGGTATATCCAGTCCTTTTGTTTTTCGTAATATAGTTAATTTTTGACAGCTTTTCGGTAAAGTCTTTTAATCCAAAATTTGGATGGCTACCTTCATTTGAAATTTAGAGGATCGTGTTGTGAAAGCAATTTTTCTACTTTTGCCTCGTCTAACCTAGCGGTTAATCTTCTATTTTCATGCAAATCTCTAGTAGTTTTCGCCAAAGTAAAAGTTGAGCCAACAGAAAAAGCCATACCCATACCCATAAAGCCCTTCACCCAGCCATTTACAGGTAAGTTTACAATGCCGAAGGTGGTCATAGAAATAGAAATAACAAAAGCTGCCCAAGTTTGAATAACCCAAGCCGGACTGTCTTTTTGAGTACCAATTGTTTGCATATTTTCTACCTTTGATTATGAGTGATTTATACTAATTCGTAATTAAGAGGCATCAGATTTAATCTGGGTTTCCAGACTTGTATCTGTAGTTTAATTTGGGAAAAGTGGTGTTAAAAGTAATTGTAGTTATTGGTAGGTTTACTGGTATCAACATTAAGACCAGTTTGGGAACTGGACTCTAAAAAGTAAGCTTAAGAGCAATTGAAGCAAATAGAAACTGGCACAAAGTTTGTACCAGTTTTATAAGTGGCATTAAACGGATTAATTTACTTATTCATCTGGAAAAGTCTGTACCTTACCATCAGGACTGAGAACAACTCGAATTCTGACATTTTGTCCGCGTGTATTAGCGGAAACAAAAGGTTTGCCAACTTCGGGCATCCCAGCGTTATCAACGAATTCTCTTGCTGCCTTATTGAGAGGAAAAATTCGTTCAACTGTGCCGTCAACACTGACTATTAAACTGTACTCTAATGTTTGTCCTAGTCCAGTAGGTGGTTGCCAACGCTTTTTGAGGTATTCTCTAGCTTCTGCTACTTGAGGTGTATCAAATAACGTACCAGTAGCCACTTCTCTGGATTTAGGGGTTTTGGGTGTGTCCCCTAATTGATCGATGAATGGATTATTATCCGCAGTTCTAGAGGAGGGAAGTTGTGAAACAGGTTTTTCGCCGGGAGAAGATTGCTGTAGGGAATTGATTCTTTCGTCTAGCTGTTGTGAAGTTAGTGGCGAGGCTTGGGTACGAGTATTGCCACCATTATTGGGAATAGTGCTAAGAGACGGGGGGGAAATTGGTGAAATATTAGTTGGTAAGCTGCCTGCGTTAGAAGATAGTCTGGGTGGCAAATTCCGCAGTTGAGGGAGATTGCCAGCTTGGGGATTTGACCCTGTAGAGTTCTGTCCCAAATTTGGTATTATGGCAATCTCCTGGCCTGGGTTCTTGCTAGATGGTGCGATCGCTCGATTGGTGGGAAGGGTTGAAGTCCTGCCCTGGGTTGTTGTTACTGCACTATTTGGAAATAGAGGTGGCGGTGCAGCAAAACTAGAACTAGGGGCTGGGGCTGTTAGAGGTGCTTGGGGCAAAGTCGATGTGGGAAGTGGAGGAGTGGAACCTAACAAATTATCTGATGGAGTGGTGAGTCCAGGTTCAGGTGTAGGGAAGTTTAGTGAAGTTGAAGGTTCTAAAGCAGTCTTTACTGCTGCTGAATCTGATGTTTTCGCTGTCTGCTGTTCCTTTTCTCTAATGCTATTAGCATATTGCCAAGTAACTGGTAAGAAACCTACACCTAAGACTAATACTGCGGCAACAGGTGCCCAAGCAGGGAACCTCAGAGTCGAACTCGTGCTGTTGAGAGTTGGGAGTGCCATGACATCAGTTGAGTATTCATCTAAAGCACTGGCCAAATCGAATAATTGCAGCAGAGTGAGTTGAATTACAGGGCCGGATGAGTGGTTGGCGAGAGAACCGAGAACTAAGTTGTGAGTTAAATAGCTGCTTGGTTCTAAGCGGATATTTGCCCCAGGAAGTTGGGTATTAAAAGAATTTAATGTTTGTATTGAGGACTTTAATTCCGGCTCACCCAATGCTGTGTTTGACTGTTGAGTACCGGAGAAACTGACCCAAAAGCTCTCTGGAGACTGTTGGAGAAATTGCTGTACGTAATTTGTGACTGCATCACACAAAGCTTCAAGTTGATCGCGATCGCCCCGAATTGGGATTCTGTGTTCTTCTGGTAGTCGGGGATCGTCAAAACGTAGCTCAAAGCTTAGGTGTTTGAGGACAGTTTTCCCCATCCAACGGGACAGTGGCGAGCTTTGCGCGAATACTTCTAGCGTGCAAGTAGGGGGGGTGTAGCGACGAATTACAGAATTTGATAGAGGCATAGCAGGAACTGCGAGGAAGACTATTTGGGATTTTGCAAAAATTTAAGCCAGTTGCTTGCAAAGAAAAGTTGAAACGGTGGATTCCTTCACTCACAAGGAATGTTTGTCAGGTTTCTTCCGTTGTGTAGTCTTGTGCCAGGAGGAAGCAGTGCTGATAGTGCATCGCCCAAGGGCTAACGGCTATCAAAAAGGTTTCCCGATCTAGCAAACAAATCACAAGCGAATTTTGATTGAGGAATTTCAAATTTCAAATCTAAAATTTTGTCGAACGGTCTATAAGTGCTAGCCAGAGACGGCGATGCCCACCAGGGGCGCTGTAAAAAAGTAAATCTACAAGCAGTTTTAGTGCCAGGTTGGTAAGTAAATCCGTTGAGATTTTCTCGTCCTCTTCCATCCGATCTTGGTAGGTGTTGCAAAAAGCATCAATATAGTCTCCAAGTAAAGCAGCCTGGTGAGGTTCCCGGTTATTTTCTGCCATTTGTTCCAACAGGCCGACAGCGCGGCGAATCAATTCCTGGTGCTGTTTGGCTAGGTAGCAGATAATCAGAACAAGCGATCGCGCTTCTTCGACATCTAGCTTTTTTCGCCCTCCTTGACCTTTGCGTAGGGGATTTGACTGGCGCAGTCGCCATAAAGCTACGCGGTCTGGCACTCTTGACTCTAAATTCAGATCGGTTGCCGCCGAAAGCATAGCCTCTGAGCCAATCCCAGTTAAGGTTTCTAGCGCCAACAGCACCAAGTCTAATTGGGTTTTGATATTGTCCCATTGAACTGTGTTTGGGGCTGGAAGCTTGATTAAATCCTCCCACTGGGAATTTGGAGTGGCTGAGTTGGCGGCCGAGTGCATAACTTTTAGCATAGGTGATCGAGCGGATAGGGGATGTTGCTGTTACCCATTTTGAAACCAGACTCTCAAGCATCAAGCTTGGTTTCCCATAGCGATGAGCCAGAGGCTTCAGCTAGATTTTTTCTATGTGGTAAACAGCATGTATCTTTGTCCTACTCTAGATGAAAATTTATTTTCAACAAAGTAGAAAAGTATCAATTCTAATTAAGGTTTACCCAACTTTCATTGCTAATTCCGTACAAGAGTATAAATAAACTATGTTTTGAATGCTAACTGCCAATTATCGTTAAGTAATTATGTAGAATACCTCCTACATTTATTTGCAGTTTTAAATTGTGAAATTTCTTGATGCTGATTACTTGTTTTTAATGTATACATAATTACTATACAAATCTTTTGGCTGTTTGCTAAAGGTGCTTCTTGCTGCTACGGAGCAGTTTCACTTGTGTGCAGCCTGTTATTTCAGGACACGCTGGGCAGCATCAGGACTGATCGATCTGACTTTTCCCGTTAAGTCTCTCTAGCAAGCTGCTAACCCTCTCTAAGGGACTTCCAAATAAAAAAATATCCAATTAACTCCTGTGGGGTGGGCGTCTCGCCCGCCCAGTCTATATGGCGGGCAAGATGCCCACCCCACAATATTGGATAATTTATTTCTTGGAGTTCCCTAAGAGGATGTTTTAAAAGTCCTCTGGTCGGTAGCAAAACGTTTTAGATCCCCCTAAATCCCCCTTAAGAAGGGGGACTTTTAGAGACTTTGCCCCATTTTTTACGGGTGTTTGGGGGATCAACAAGTGCCTAAAATTACAGCTAACCACTTTTAAAACATCCTCTAAGAGACGCTACGCGAATACGAAGATCGTGCAATTTTAACTCGCCTAACCACAGTACCTGGATGCCAATGGAAGTATTACGTCGATATTCTAAGTAACCGCCTAAACGAGCGATATCTACGATGGGCTACGCCTACGCAAACCAAGCGCCCAACTAACTGTTAACACCTTGGGTAGTTTTAGTAATTTGGCTTTTAAAACGTTAAGTTGACAGGGATTGAGGACTTCAATAGCCGCAGAATTCTAAACTGCGGTTACGATCCGCGCGAACGAGAACTCCTTATGGCACAAAGAGTCAAAACTCACTTTGAGCGTTCCTACACTCGTCACTAAAATAGGAACTAGAGACTGGGGACTGGAGATTGGGGATTGGAATCAGAATTATTCCCAACACTTAATCCCTAATTTATAAATCTGAGTCACGATCGAGTTAGCGGCTCTGCGCTAAAGTAAAAATATTGGGATCAAAATCTCTGGCAGTAAGTTCAATACACCACTAATCTTTACCACTGCGGCGATAATGTCTCAAGAGTATAACGAATCACTCCAAATTCAAGAGATCACCAAACTCAAACCGAAACACTTTGCTGATTTAGTCAGATCGGCACAATTGATTTTCGACCCCACAGCAGGTGTTTCGGGAAGACATATAACAGTTGACTGGGAACAATTCGGAATTCCCCATGATGTGGCGGACAATCTCAGAAGCCTTGGTCAACAGTACCAATATGCATCTCCTCACATCCCTGTTGAAGTCATTTGGGGTCAATTAACTCCCGAAACTCGTATTTGGTTCGTTCAAAACAAAGATAGGTTGTGGCAGCTTGAAGAAGCTTTCCCAGCCCTTGATGAAGATTAAACGGCTGAACCATTAGAAAGGAATATAAATTATTTGTAGGGGCAGAATAATCGTTGTGCCCCTATCCTGTCTCTATAGCGATTCTTGTGTAAGTTGATTTATGCGATGGCGCAAGCGACCGCCGTAGGCGATCGCGTTAGCTTAAGTACATAAGTTAAATTAATAAAAAAGCTTTCTATTGATGAATCAAAGCCTAAGTGTTGCTTCCAGCCTGGAAGAACACACTCATAAAAATCCTGTTGTTACCAAACAACAGCTATTTACGAAGCAACTAATTGTCCTTGTCTTAGAAATACTTCTAGCATTACCTCTGGGTTTACTCCTGGCCAAGTTCCAAATTGGTAGAATTGCCTGGATATTTGGCGGCATTGCTGCTGGTACAGTAGTTATTCAAGGGTGTCGAATTTTTTATCAATATTCCCCCCAACCTAACCGCACTGCTAGAAAAGTGGGAATGGCACTTGTAGGTTTAACTGTCGGCGCTTCCAATACCCACGGTAATCTAGCTAGTATTGCTTCTAGTATTCCCATATTTATTTTTCTGACCTTGTTTCTGCTGCTGAGTGGAAGCTGTATTGGTTATATTTACGCCCGCCTCAGTAAAACCAACCTATTGACAGCAATGCTGGCGACAGTTCCTGGTGGTGTCGGAATTATGGCTGCGATCGCAGCCGATTACAATAAAAATGTCAGCTTAGTTGCTCTAGTTCAGGCGATTCGCGTCACTTCAGTAGTTGTTTTGATTCCCTTCATCGCTAGGACATCAGCTGGTAATTACTATCCCCAACCACTCCCAATCAACGGCGTTTGGCTCAATCTCGATCCATCTCAACTAGAATTACTCTTGTTAGTACTCCTAATCACTGGATTAGTAGTTTATCCAGCTATATTATTTAAAATTCCCGCCGGCGATTTCTTTGGTGCATTGTTGATTGGTATGGGGTTTAATCCTTTGCTACATTGGCTGCCTTTTGTGGGCGATATTAGTTTTAGTCCGCCGCCAATAATAAACTTATTGGGTCAAATGCTTCTGGGAATTACCATTGGTGAATATTGGGGAGACAAACCCAACTTTAAGAAGCGGACTGTCGGCTATGCCTTGATGTCTGTAGGAATGACTCTCATCGCCGGAGCGATCGCTGCTATACTTGCCATGCAATTAACTTCTTGGGACTGGTTAACCTGTCTCTTAGTCACAGCACCAGGAGGATCGGCAGAAATGATTTTGGTTTCCCTGGCATTAAATCATAATGTTGAAATTGTCACAACTGGTCATTTAGTGCGGTTGATTGCGATTAATAGTTCCCTACCTCTTTGGGTGTTTTTGTTTCGCCATCTAGATGAGCAAGTTTCTGAACCAGTTTAATTGATGAAGGTATTGGTAATGGGGCATTAGTTTTTGACAAATGACAAATGACAAATGACAAAGATGCAACTTGAATGCTGATTAGCTTATCCTTTTGTTATCCAAACACTAAGGATGCTTTAGATGGTTGCCCAAATCCAAGAACTTGAAGCGCAGCACTGGGTTAAAACTCGTTCTTCCCTCGACCCTAGCGAATCGACTTTCCTGATTTGGAAAGGTAAGATTTATGCCTTTATCCCTGGCGAGAAAAGACAACTCCTGTTCAAGATGCTGGGATTGAGTGTTAGCCGATGTATTCCCACAGCAGAGGGTAGCTGGGATTTTACTTCTAGAGAACTGACTTACTACCTCAATCCAAAAACAGATGAAGTCTTACGCAAATGGGAGAATCCTTGGACAGGCGAGACAGTTCCGGTAATTCACGTCGCCAATAATCCCGTGCAGGGTAGGTTTGAGGGAAATTTTCCCGCACAAGTAGATGGTGACAGTACAACCTTCGTTTTTGATATATTTCCCTATTACCCCAATCCCTTAGCAGACGATCGCAAATTTACCGAATATAGCCCAAATCCAATTTATCAGGCGGCAGAATTGTTTAAATTAACTGTGCCAACCGCAGATTTATTTAACACAGCGCTTCAGTCAGTTTCTGAACTCAAACTGAGTTGGGATCGGATTGGTCAATGGCTTCCTTGGATGAAAATGGGCGATCGCCCCGGTCAACTTATCTATAGTGCTGTTGGTAGCAAAGTCAATGGTTTAACAGAACTGCCTCCACTGTTGCAAGACGAAATTAATAACCGGATTCCTCTATATAAACAAGCCCCAAAAGCATTGATAGATGGGGAAGATATGACTTCTTGGTTGTACTTCCAAAAGCACTTTCAAGCTTATTTAGCTGGTGAAATCTTCCCACTTCCCCAAGCAGAAGAGTTGTAAACTAGCTGAAAAGAACTATCGATCTCTTGCCAGGAGATAGCTGATGGCGATCCGAGAAGCAAACTTAGCTGATGCACCTGGCATCGCCAAAGTCCATATAGACACTTGGCGGACAACCTACAGCAAGTTAATGCCAGCAAAGTTTCTCGCAGATTTATCTTATGAAGAACGAGAGACAAAATGGGTAAAAATTTTGAGCAATATAACTCAGGATGATTTCACATATATTACTGAGGATGAAACCGGGCAAATAGTTGGTTTTGCTAGTGGAGGTAAAGAGAGGACAGGCGATTGCCTTTATCAAGGCGAGCTTTATGCTATCTATATTCTGGAGAAGTACCAGCGCCAAGGTTTAGGATATCGCCTGGTTTCCACCATCGCCACCAGGCTAATGCAGTCTGGTATTAGTTCAATGTTAGTCTGGGTTTTAGCTGATAACCCCGCAGCCCATTTCTATCAAAGCCTTGGTGGTCAACAGGTGAACCAAAAGCAAATTGAGATTGCCACAGTGCAACTGGTTGAGGTTGCTTATGGTTGGATAGACACCCGAAAAGGGATAATTTAGGGATTTCCAAGAAATAAATTATCCAAAGAAACTAACGACTCCAGACGCAGCGAAAAGTTACGATGGAGGAATCCTCCGATCGTAACTTTTCAAGAGAGAGAAATAGAAAGGATTTTTGCGTCAGTTTTGGGATATTTTTTTATGTTGCATTTTGAAAATTGAAATGGAATGATAGGTCAATGTGATTTATTGATTCGCTTGCTTAATTCGGCTTGAATTTCTTCCTCTGTAGTGCAAACTACACCTAGTCTAGCTGCTAGCCTATCCATATAAGTATGAAACGCCTCCGTATCTTCTGGATGCGATCGCACATAAGCGAGTAAATCCTTGTCTGACATTGCCTTATAATCGGGCTGTGTCATTTAATCATTACCTCTCCATTAGAAAAAATTTCTATTTCAATTGTGTCGCCAATTAAGACAAATATTGGTTGGGTTCGTTCATCTAGTCGAACTATGTTGATTGCTTGAAACATATTACTTGCCATAAGGCACAAGCGATACAGCGTTTTTAACTGCTCTAGTATTGGCTCCATTATAACCTCGTTATTTCTGGTAGTCTTTTTTTTGACACTCAAATAGATGTAAACCTAACCGTTGGGAAAGTTCTTCACATACTTTCACCCCGCGTACACTATTACCACGCACATCCAGTAGTGGCGAAAAAACTCCAATGCCCATTTTATTGGGTACAACAGCGATAATCCCGCCACAAATACCGCTTTTCGCCGGAATCCCAATTTTGTAAGCCCACTCACCCGCAAAGTTGTACATCCCACAGGTGTACATCACACTCAGAATATCTTTGATGTAACGCTTATCTACCGCCTGTTCTTTGGTAATGGGGTTCATACCTTTGTTAGCCAGGGTAGCCGCCATCACTGCTAAATCTTGGCAATTCACTATCACAGCACACTGCTGGAAATAAAGATCCAACGACTCTTCAATATTCCGGTCAATCATGCCAAAGTTGAGCATCAGATGCGCCATTGCGCGGTTGCGATGTCCGGTACTGCGTTCTGAGGTAAAAACTGAAATGTCAACGAATACATCGCGGCCAATATATCGCTTGAACATATCCAGCGTTCGGTTAAGACGTTCCGTTGGGCCAGAACCTTTAATTAAGCTGGTGGTTGCGATCGCTCCAGCGTTTACCATTGGATTATAAGGTCGCTTCGATTGCTCATCCAAAACAATCGCGTTGAATGCATCCCCTGTTGGTTCCACGCCAACTCTAGTTAAAACATAATCCAGTCCATGATCTTCTAAGGCAAGTCCATAAGCAAAGACTTTGGAAATAGACTGAATGGTAAAGAGTTGGTCATAATCGCCAACTTTGTAAATCTGACCATCTACTGTGACAATGCAAATACTGAACAAATCCGGGTTTGCCTTCGCCAGTTCTGGAATATATTTAGCTACTGTACCCTCTTGCAGTAACTTGTACTGGGAATGCAATTCCTTAAGAACAGCTAATAATGGCGATGAATCTATTTCTAAATCTCTTTGATTTACTTGGCTTGTCATCAGACTGATAGTATTCTCCAAAATACTCACTATATATAGTAGGGGTGCAGCCGTACATACTTACAACCACAAAGATTTTGTCAAAGACAGCTTGCTGTCAAAAATCATCCTTGAGCAATTACTGAGGTTTCTAAGATTAAGTTGTTATTTTTAACACACCAAATGTTTTTTGTGCAAGCGATCGCGAAGATTTATTAATTTTTCCATCGTTAATCACAAAAAATATTAGGTTGAGTATATTTCTTTATTTTATACTCAGTAACACTGATACTATTAGTTGTATTTAGTACTTGTATCCGTTTAGTCATTGGGAATAAAAGTCATCATTAATCTAAGTAGAAGAAACATCTTAAACTCAAACTAATTTGCCTAATTATTTCAGATGTAACTCTTATCACGACTTATTCATAGGGAAATCTAAATATTTAATTAAATAAGTGATTTTAAGTATTTATGCAGATGCTATTTAATTGAGGTTATATTATCTTCTTATAGGAAATAGCGAGATAAATGTAATATAGAATACACGCATAGTTGCGAGCCTTTAGAGGAGAAATCAATAGGGTATCGTTGCTTCGGCTTGAAATAAGCGTAAAGTTTTTTGAAGAAATTTTCGACTTGCATAAAAAAGCGTTACATAGCCAAAGTCCGCCCTTGAGAAAGGTTTCACCCTTAAATTTGGAACTTTAATTTGATTAGGCTGTCGATAATTACGCTAAAACCCTGATCCCCAAGCTAAAAGGTTCGTGTTAGTCTGTTGCAGTTATAAAGAACAAAGTGAAAACGGAACGAGTTCGAGTTTTTCAGAAGGGAAGTAACTTTCAACTAATTCACTAGTAGAAAAATCCCGCAATTTATAAAACTTAAGTTCTACAGTCGCTTTCAAAAACGGACGCATGAATCAAAGACATTTGTGGATTATTGTTGCCCTGTCTATGGCTGTTTTGGGCATACCTTCAGTCGGTTGTACTCAAACCACCACTCAAACCACCAAGGGAAATGCGCTAGCTTCCCAAAAATCACCTAACCCTGAGGTGGTTAAGGTGGGAGAGTACCAATCCAGAGCAGGGAAACAAACCTTGGATGCTGCGATCGCAGAAATTCATCCTCACAACATTAGAGGACGTAAGGCGGCAACCCTTTTTATCCGAAATATACCTGTTCTCACCTTTTTGAGTTCTGTATCAAATACGAATCTTGAAACTAAAAAAGTTGGTTCAATGGTCAATACTGGGGGCGTACAATCGTACGCCCTTATTGCTAGCAATTCATCAAATACATTGAATACTGGCAACTTAACAGATGTGAGTAACCAGATTAGCTCCGATGACAATGACCCGGTTCAGATAGCTGGTGTAATAGCAGCCAAGATCAACCAGTTGAATCGGGAAAATGTTGACGGCAGTAAGATTACCGTCAGTTGGAAAGCAGGGGAAAAATCTAATGCCAATCAAGCGCAAAACAAAAGCGCTCCCCCCCAGCAAGATGGCGATCGCTATGTAATCAAAATTAATGGCGAAGAATTGGTCGAAATTAACGAAGGTACACGACTAGCAGGTTCCACCAACAATCTGGCGCAAGATGCATTGCAAGCAACCAATCGCCTACGGAGACTACTAGGCAATGCCTCTCCCCTAAAAGAAATTGCGAATTTACCAGTATCAATACCAAAGCTACCCCGGCAAATTGCCGTCGGAATAGTGCAAGCCACCTTGAGAGGCATGGCTTCTTATTATGGCTATGACGGTTCTGGTACTCGTACTGCTAGCGGTCAGAGATTCAACCCAGAAGAAATGACTGCCGCCCATCGCAGTTTACCCTTTGGTACGCAAGTGCGTGTAACCAACACGCGTAATGGTCGTTCTGTAGTGCTGCGGATTAATGACCGAGGCCCATACGTTCGGGGTCGAATCATTGACGTATCTGCTGGCGCGGCTCGGATTTTAGGAATGATGGGCAGTGGCGTTGCACCAGTACATATTGAAGTCTTAGGGAAATAATTATTGGGGACTGGGGACTGGTGACTGAGACTTTGTAGAGAAGGAAGAATTATTAAAAAAGTCTCTCATTTTTCTATCCCCAATCCCTAATACCCAATCCCCAATCCCTAATACCCAATCCCCAATCCCTAATCCCCAATCCCCAATCCCAATCCCCAGTTCCGTATCACTTAATTCCCCTAGTTCAATCAACTCTTCCCTCTATTTCAGATATAAACTAGCGGGGGAGGGATCGATAAGAACTAGGGGTATTTTTGTGCGCCTGCTGACAACAGTCGCAGCTTTACGCTGCTATTTAACTAAACGCTGCTCAGAAAACGCGGTTACTGAGGATCTAAGACTAGATGAGATGACTGGCTGGTATCAAACGGCAGTCGGTCTAGTGCCAACGATGGGGAATTTGCATCAAGGGCATTTAAGCTTGATCCAACGGGCACGGCAAGAAAATTCTACGGTGATTGTGAGTATTTTTGTCAATCCCCTGCAATTTGCTCCCAATGAGGATTATCAACGCTACCCCCGCACTTTAGAGCAAGACCAACAACTTTGCGAAGAAGCTGGGGTAGATGCCATTTTTGCACCGAGTCCTGAAGAGATGGCAGTTCCCCATAAGAGTATACAAGAATCAAAGGTTACACAAATTATACCACCATCTGCTATGATGACAGGCTTGTGTGGTCGTTCTCGGCTGGGTCACTTTCAAGGTGTCGCTACGATTGTTGCCAAGCTTCTCAACTTGGTACAGCCTGACCGTGCCTACTTTGGTCAAAAGGATGGTCAGCAACTAGCAATTATTAAACGCTTAGTAGCTGACTTGAATTTGCCAGTAGAAATTGTTGGTTGTCCAACAGTGCGAGAAGCGTCGGGTCTTGCCTTCAGTTCTCGCAATCAATATTTGACTGCAACGGCAAAAGAGCAAGCGGCTGCATTATATCGCGGCTTGCAACGGGCTGAAACTGCGTTTCGGGCAGGCGATCGCAATAGCAACAAGTTGATAGCAGTGGTACAGCAAGAAGTGGCAATGGTCAACACAATTTTAGTGGAATATATTGAATTAGTTGAACCGACTACGTTGATGTCTTTAGAAAAAGTTGAGGAGGAAGGAATGTTGGCGATCGCAGCTCGTCTTGGTGCTACACGTTTGATTGACAATACGATATTGCGCGATCGTCAACCCATTATCGCCATTGATGGCCCAGCTGGTGCTGGAAAATCCACAGTGGCGCGACAAGTGGCAGCAAACCTGGGTTTAGTCTATTTAGATACAGGAGCAATGTACCGTGCTGTCACTTGGTTAGTATTGGAAAAAGGGATTGCTATTGATGATAAGTGTGCGATCGCTGAATTAACTAATCAGTCTAAAATTGAACTTACTCCTAACCAGGATTTACAATCATCCGTGCGGGTTTGGATTAATGGTACTGATGTTACCCAGGTAATTCGCACCACTGAGGTAACATCTCTTGTATCTGCGATCGCAGCCCAAAGCGCTGTCCGTCAAGCACTGGTTAAACAACAGCAAAGCTGGGGTCAAAAAGGTGGTTTAGTCGCTGAAGGACGAGACATCGGTACTCACGTGTTCCCCGATGCCGAAGTAAAAATCTTCTTAACCGCTTCTGTGGGCGAACGCGCCCGTCGCCGCCAGCAAGACTTTAATAAACAAGGTCAATCCGAAATCAATTTAGAGCAACTGGAACGGGATATTGCCGAACGTGACTGGAAAGATAGTACGCGCAAAGTTTCACCTTTGCAAAAAGCGGCGGATGCGATCGAAGTTCAAACCGATGGTTTGGATGTGTCTGAAGTCACTGCACAAATTGTTAACTATTACCAGCAGCGTTTATCTCAGTGGTAATCACCAGTATTCACTGTTAGCTTTTTAGTTTCAAAGGATGGTGAGCGATTATTTACTTACCATCCTCAAAACAGTATTTAAAAATAAGATAATTTCAAGTGATTTATTAAGTCTTGTTCTAGAAACCTTAAATTATTTCAGTATTAAATCATCTTGCTTTCGACTGATTTTCCACATCGCAATTAATCCTACTAAAGATAGAAGTATGAAAGCTTTAATTGCTAAATGCTAATTATAGATTGGGCTTTTGCTATGAGATATTAGCCATTTTTATTTATAACCGTGAATCCCTAGCGATTTGACTTATCACCGAAGTACTTTGTTTCCATCTTCACTTTGGTAGTAGAATGACGATGTTAAGTTTTATGCTCAATCATTAAAGACATAAAACCTCAAAAATAAAAGCTGTTAATTTCCCAAGCTTCTGTAATAGCTTAAAACTGGAAACCGATAAAGAGAGGATTTGACACAATGGCATTTGTACAGGCCCCGCTACCCTTCGAGATTAATGCTTTAGAGCCAAAAGGCATGAAAGCTGAAACTTTCGAGTATCACTACGGTAAACATCACAAGGCTTATGTAGACAAACTTAACGAGCTCACTGAAGGTACAGAACTTGCTGATAAGTCTCTAGAAGAGGTGATCGAGATTTCTTTCCAAGACTCCTCTAAGGCGGTAATCTTCAACAACGCTGCTCAAGTTTGGAACCACACCTTCTTCTGGAATTCCTTGAAACCAAATGGTGGTGGCGCACCCACTGGCGATCTCGCAGCCAAAATTGATAAAGATTTTGGTAGTTTTGACAAATTCAAAGAAGAGTTCTCTAACGCGGCTGCAACTCAATTTGGCAGTGGATGGTCTTGGCTGATTGATGATGGTGGTACGCTGAAGGTGATCAAAACACCAAATGCAGAAAACCCTCTAGCTCATGGTAAAAAGGCACTCCTAACTTTGGATGTTTGGGAACATGCCTACTATATTGACTATAGAAATGCTCGTCCAGCGTTCATCAAGAATTTCTTAGATAACTTGGTCAACTGGGACTTTGCTGCTGAAAACTTGGCCAAAGCTTAATCACCTACCAGTGTTGAATCGGTTGTAACAGTAGCTTTTACCAGATATGTAAAGCAAAAACAACCTGTTAATTTATCAATAATTATTAGCAGTCACGAGTAGTATTCGTGGCTGTTTTTAATTTGCTGGGTAGATGTGGTGGAATATTTTAAGCATATCCACAGTAACACTGGCTTAATTCATAAAAAAAATTATATTAAGAAAAATTATACTTGAAAAAGTAAGTGGGCATGAATAATTAAAGGTTACAGTAAGCCGCTTCAATCCTTACTCTGAGCCAATTTAATGATTTTATATTACGTAATATAGTTTGACTTATTCTTACCTGCTTACTTAAGTATAAAAAACCTGATAGTTTAACATTTATGTGTCATGAAATACAACAAATTTTCAGATTTGAGAGGGGAGCATTAATGCTTCAACTTTTGACAACATTAACGTTTACATAAAATATGGCGAAAATCCAACTTACCCTCACTTTTGTGGCTGCTGTGGTAAGCAGACTTCGCAATCTGGTATCAAGATTCTCAAGGAGAATGAAAACCAGTGTGACGATCGCAGCATTTGTGGCGATCGCAGTTCTAGCCGGACACACTGTATCAGCACAGATAACGCCACCTTCACTAACTTCACTAAATACTGTACGGCTATTGATGATAGCGTCTTGAATATTTACAGAGCATCTGATGGAAAAGGTCTGAATAAGACTTACAAACAGCTGATTGAGGCTGCCTTCCAGCCAGAGTGGTGGAATTCCACATGGTCAATTCAGGTCGATAAAAATGACGGTAGCCGTGAACCCGTCCTATTGGGTTTGGGGAGTATTCTCGATCCAGACAAGAAAAAATACACGCTGATGGAGTACAACTTTTCGCTTTTATCTCGATCAATTCTGTAAATAGCTTTCATCCCCGCTTCTTCGAGGTGGGGTTTTCAGTATATTATCTTTCTGATAATCCTTTTTCAAAAACCTTTTTCATCAGCCTTAACTGCCTCCTGTATCTTAAAAGTAGTAGCATAAAAATTAAAATATTATATGGATAGCAAAGAACTAGCCCAATATATTGAAGCAACGAATAGCATCTCTAAACCTTGGGTATTGGTACAACTGCGCCTCAAGAAATTGCAAGAGCGCCGAGCAACCCTTACAAACGATGTCTATACCAAAGAATTAGAAGATATTTACCAAGACTTGATGAATTTGGGTGAATGGTGGCGCGGTATTGAAGATGAGGTATTTTAAAGTGAGGAGTTATGACTTTTCCTAACTTTTAACTCTTGCACAGACGCGATTAATCGCGTTTCTACTCCTAACTTAAAACGCAACCTGATGGCTCAAGCTCTCGATCAAGTCGATTACGATACTCTCGATGCCGCAAAAAGACGCTTCATCGAAGCTGCAAAACGCACACTTACCTTTGCAAGCGCCTATGGCACTGTCCCCGCATCGGGTCTTGGAGCAAGTGCTAACGCTTTCAGCTTCAACCTCGCTCCATTTATTCAAGCGGGCGCTCCAGAACTTTCTCTAACACTCGTCCCTGAAGGACTAGGAACGGCAGACGATACCCGCCCTGATGACCTTTCCGAAGAAGAACTTCGGCGATTCTGGTGGAACATCGGGATCAAAATCATCTCGTGTCTGACAAACGATGCGGCAACTTCAGGGATGCAGACTCTACTTCTTGGTCTTTATCTGCCATCAAGTACTCCTGAAACGATCTTTACCCCCGCCTTCCTTGATGGGTTTCTGGATGGAGTCGTTGAGGGGTGCAAACGAGTTGGGTGTGTCTATCTTTCAGGGGAAACTCCTCAACTAAAAACTAAGATGATTCCAGGTCGGCTCGACATTGCAGGTTCGGTTTTTGGGGTTATGCCGCCTGGTGTCGCTCCCATTGATAGCTCGCGCCTGGATGTCGGAAATACTATTGTTCTCGTCGAGAGTTCTGGCCCCCATGAAAACGGCTTTACCCCACTGCGAAAGCTTGCTGAATCCCTTCCTGATGGGTATAGAACAAAGCTTCCAAGTGGGCAGGAGTTCTGGGAAGCGATGAATGCTGCTTCATATCTCTACACGCCGCTCGTACAGGCGGTACTTGGCGAAGGAATTCGCCCTACCGCCATTGAGAATATCACCGGACATGGATGGCAAAAGTTGATGCGGTCGGTGAAGCCACTTCGATATGTCATTGAAACGATGCTCCCAGTGCCGGAGATATTTACGTTTGTCGAGGGTCATCTTGAGGGCGGGGCAGAGACGATGCTTTCAGTGTTCAATTACGGAGCCGGATTTGCATTTTATACAGAGTCTCAGCAGGATGCCGAAAGAATTGTCATCCTTGCAAAAGAACATCAGCTAACGGCTGTGATTGCTGGAAAGGTTGAAGCCTCCCTTAGCCGCGAGGTGGTGATAGAACCCCTTGGGGTAACGTTGGAGGGAGATTCTTTTGGGATTGCGCGGGGAGTATAATCAGCCGCAAGCGATCGCTAGTTTTTTGAGAACTATTATGAACTCACTCATGCGATGCCTGCGGCAGGCTACGCCTATGCTAAATTTATTACTGGATTAAAAAAATAGTGCAATTACTGAGCAATAGTTTTTTTTGACACGCGATATCTATTTACATCTCAGGCTTGTTAGAGAAAATAATCCTCCTAAATCTCTTCAAATAAGTCATTTTGCACAAATAGTATAAGTGTATTTACAAAATTTTATATGTAGTTTTTATTGCTACTTACATTCAAAGTAGTACAAATTACCCATGACTACTGAGGTTAAGATTTGCTAACCTAGTCTTAACATATTGAAAAATTTGCTGAGAAAGCTGAGAAAGTAGCCACCAATACTAATTTACAGTGTTGGAAATTTCTCATCTGTAGATGGGGCATTTTAGTGTGTTAAAAATATATATTTTTATCCAGAGGGGGTTATGGCTATAAATTTGGCCCAGACTACTGCTTCAGCAGAACTTTTGAAGCAAGTATTCCAGAACATTGATGCATATAGTTGTCCAAGGTTATTCAACTTTCACATGCACACGATCTACTCGGATGGCAGGTTAAAGCCGAGTGGATTGATGGAGCAGGCGATCGCAATTGGACTAAAAGGGTTAGCGATCACTGACCATCATGGCATTCTTGGCTATCAAGCGGCCCTTGCTTGGTTAGAAGATTGGAAGTGGAGTAATTCTGGTGCAACAACTCCTTATCTGTGGAGTGGCGTGGAAATCAATGCAAACCTTCTGGATATAGAAGTTCATATTTTGGCTTATGCTTTTGCTCCAGAACACTCTAGTATGAAACCCTATCTGCAAAGAAGGCCAACTACAGGCCAAGAATATCAGGCAAGTAACGTGATTGCCGCTATTCACGAAGCTGGTGGATTGGCAGTTCTGGCTCATCCAGCGCGTTACAAGCGATCGCATTTTGAGTTAATTCCAGCCGCATCCCAAAAAGGGATCGATGGCGTGGAAACTTTCTATGCCTACAACAACCCTAACCCTTGGAAACCCAGCATATTGGAATCAGAACAAGTGCAAAAGCTGGCTGATGAATATTTTCTTTTCAATACCTGTGGTACTGATACCCACGGTTTGAGCCTGCTACAACGCTTGTAGAGATGAATCAATTTTTTTTAAATCTCCTGGTTCAATCCGCCAGGAGGTTATCTTTTTTAAAGTATCTATATCTAAGTCTGATGGCAAAGAGGATTGCGATCGCAAACTACAACTGCTGCAAATTATTTATTTGGGAGCTAAAGAACCGAGGGTCTAGGATTAGTTATGAATTATTCGGTAAAATAATATGAAATACTAAATATAAATATTGCTAAGAGAACAGGAATAATTTGACTAAAGTCTATTCGCTTTTTTTGAAGTATTTCTAAACAAGATATCGGAATCATCAGAGGCCAGAAGAGAGTTGTCACCATAAACATCACAACAGATAAAAATTTATCTTCTGGAGTGGAAGTAGGATGACGTAGAGAAAATATTAACCAATTGCTTAAAAAATAACCTGTCATTAACAGATAACCAAGAGTTAAAGTAAGTTGTATCTGATTCATTGTGAGTACTCCTGAAGTTTTGTGAGTTTCACTATAGCCTTTCCTGTTCTAGTTAGGTACACGCCTCAATAATCCCCTTTGGAGAAACTTTTTAAATTTTGGATGATGAATATTCAATACCATCATCCAAAATTTAAAGTTCAGTTAGCTATGAGAGTAATAATTAAGCAGTCTTAAAAAATCGAATAATTTCGCGGACGCGATCGAGAAATTGCCCGTCAGTGGAAAGTTGCGCGATCGCAGTTCGCGCTTCTCTTGCCAAACGCTCATGTTCTGTTTGATTTGTCGCCCGTAATTCCTCAAAATTAGCCGCAATCCGGGCTAAATCTCTGCGAGTTTCTTCGGCAAAGCGTTGTTGAGTTGCAGATAAGGAATAGGGTTGTTCGGGGTTGAGTTGATCTTCCAACGACTGGATTTTTTGTTCCAATATCGAGAAGCGATCGCGCAGTTCAACAATATCTTCGCGCGGATACTTCCATTCTTGGCGAATCATCGCTAACCGCGCATATAAATACTCATAAGCTCGAATAGCTGGACGCAGAATCGTTAATAACAAAGCTGCACCAGAACTTATATATCCCACCGTACTAATACCAGTGGCAGCAAGGGTATAAAGACCAATGGCTGAGAATAAGTGGAAAGCAATGGCAACCCAGAACGATCGCTTTGCCAATAATGTGACATACTTCACTTGTTTCTCATCGACTGGAATTCCTTTCTCAGTTGATTGTGCTGCTTCTGCTAAGACTTCTTTGGCTTGAAAATGCACATTCCACGGTACGGTAACAATTACTAACAGCCACCAAAAACTTGCACCACCAATCACCCAATCAAGAAAGTTACCAGCAGGGATGTGCAACCATTGCAGTAAGCCAAAAGCCGCCAGTACCACAACCACAATTCCAGCGATGGAACTGATGAAAAAGTTAATATACATCTTGCCCTGTCTCCGATGAAACTATCACCTCGATTATGGCTATCGGTTCTCAATTATACAAATATATTTGTGATGGTTTTTCTAGTTGCACATAATAAAAGAAGAGAGAAATAATGGAATACTGCTTTGTAGAATTTCAAGTAGATGATTCCAAAATATTCAATGCTCTTTGTGAAGTTTTCAACGAAATTAAAAAAGATAAAGACAACGATTCTTGGCGTAATGAAGAAGATTGGCTAATTTTTTTTGATCGCAAAGCATTATCACATTTTTGGTGGCCTAGTGAAGAGGAAGAGACTGAATATTACCGTCGCTGGTTTGCAACACCTGTGGAACAGAGGTGGACAGATCCTAGCCTCGAAACTCCTTGGGACTTTTATTCTATGTTTGATGCTTTTCAAAATGGTGAATATCAATTAATTTCTTGTCGCATGGTTTCTGCCGACAGAGCCAAACTTGAATTTGAACCCTTTAGCTATCCCTATGGCGGAACTGGTGCAATACAGGCGTTAGTTGAATCATTCGATTTTGTAATTATTGCAGAAGATGACGGTATAGAATACACAAAATTTAACCTGTAGCTTAGGAAAAGAGTGAGGCAATTCAAACCTTTCCCCGTCATTATTGGATGAGATAGCTACGCCAAATTGGTTGAGTATTTTTACTACGTTTTTCTGGAATTAGCGATCGCCAAGTTTTACCTTCTTGCTGAATTTGCAAGTAAACGTCAAAGAGTTGTTTTGGTTGCGTTAAGCGCCGTTTTGGTAGCTTGAGAATCAAATCGTAAGTTCCCCGAACGCGGAAAGCTGGTAAGTTTTCAATGGTTAGGGGTTGTTGCTGGGTAATGGATAGCCGCTTGATTTCAAATCCTTGAAAATCTAGATCCAACTGTTGGCTAAGTTTTTGTTGAGTTTGCTCTAGCCCAAGTGCGATCGCTTTTTGCACTAACTCGCTAGTCGGTAGCAGTCCAATACTGCCACAAGCTGTAACTAGCACCAGCAATATTGCCGTCAAAACTAACCGCACTATTTTATGCACTGCCTAATCTGATATTTTCTTCTTTATCAGTTTAACCGGACGAACTGCTACTTTTTTAGCATCGAGTAACTAAGTCTTATGCTATATAAATGCTACATATATAATTAGTAAAGGCACGGTATAACCGTGCCCTAATTCGCAAAAAGTATTATTTTGAAAGGTTTTTGCTTTACAGAAAATTTAATACTGACGTAAAATTGCAGACAATGAACTATCTTTACGAAGATCCATCAAGTCTGCCAAAGAATCTGGGCGCGTATCCAAGTGGTGTTTATGTTCTGCTGGTAGAACCGTAACTAGATGTTTTGCTTTCGGTTGCATCTGCATCATCGGCATCGTCATCAGTTGTGGCTGTGGCACAAAAATTGGCTGGTTCTTGGGAAGGCGTGGTTCCAATTTTTGGTAATTGCTCTGTGCCAAGCGTACCTGATGGCGGTTAACCAGTTTTTGGACTTTTTGCGGTTGCTTTTTCCGGTTGAGCGTTTTGAAAATGAGCAAGGAACCACCACCACAACTGAGGACGATCGCAGCCACCATCCATAAAGGCGTAGGATTGCTATTCTCAGAGGGTATACTGATTGGTTCTTCAACGATAACTGGGATTTTTTCTGGTTCTTCTTGTGCTACCGGGCCAGCATTACCTAAGCTATACACGGCAAAAGCACCACCTCCTAAAAACATGGCTAAACACCCAGTTAATAATAGCCAAGGATGGTGTGCAACCAGATATATCAGAACATTCGAGCTTTGTTTTAATCTCGATTTCCTGTTTGTCAGCTCTGGAGTAGCCCTTCTGAGTCGGGTTGGCTCGCGCTGTACACTCTGACTTTTTTCCATGATTACTTTCAGATTTGTACCCCTCTAGTCAATAAATTGTACTGGAGGAGTCAAGCATCAGGTATCCGTAACAAAATTTCCGATTCCAGTAGCTTTTTTGTAAAACAGAGGCTACCAAATCCGGCTAACTTTTGTCAAAATTGTGTATTTCTTGTGACTTCTTGCCCTAATAATCTGAAATTAGTTTGCTTATTTTCTTCCATCAGCTAGGAGAATGCCTTTCAAGAGCAAGTTGAATTAAGCGATCGACTAATTCTGGAAAGGAGACTCCACTATGGGCCCAGAGTTGGGGATACATGCTCGTTGCCGTAAAGCCTGGTAAAGTATTGATTTCGTTAATCAAAACTTCTTGTGTTGCTTCCACATAGAAGAAATCTACCCTTGCTAATCCCGCAGCGTCAACAGCTGCAAAGGCTTGCAAAGCCATGTCCTGAATTTTACGGGCGATCGCATCTGGAATCGATGCCGGAATCAGTAAATCTGCCCGACCCTCTGTATATTTAGTTTCATAATCATAAAAATCGCTGTCATAACTAATCTCTCCAATGACAGAGGCTTGGGGTCGATCGTTTCCTAAAACAGCACACTCAACTTCCCTGGCGACGACACCAGCTTCGACAACCAGTCTTCGATCGTAACTGGCAGCACTATCTAAAGCAGCTTCTAATTCTTGGCGCGATCGCACTTTGGCAATTCCCACTGATGAACCCAAATTAGCAGGCTTGACAAAAGCGGGATAACCTAATGCGGCCTCAATTTCATCACATAGTTTCGGAAACACGCAAGGATTAGACCAAACTTGCGCTCTAGTTATCGCCTTATATTTTACCTGTGGTAGCCCCGCTTGCTCAAAGGCAATTTTCATGGCAATTTTATCCATTCCCATTGCCGAACCTAACACCCCAGAACCAACAAAGGGGATTTGCATCAAAGTTAGTAACCCTTGAATTGTTCCGTCTTCACCGTTGGGGCCGTGGAGAATGGGAAACCAAACATCTACTTGGGCAACTTGAGAGGGAGATTGCCACTTGCTTAAGGTTTGGGCTTGAGGGTTGGATGTCAGATTTCCTTCGGAAGTTGATTGTTCGGATTCTAGTAACGGATTGCCGGTTCCTAAAACCTTTTGGGGCGCTTCTCCTGCTAGCCAGCGTCCATCTTTTTGGATGTAAAAAGGCAGTATTTCGTACTTACTAGCATTTTGCTCTGCACTTAAGGCTTTAGCGATCGCCTGTGCTGATTTGATTGAAACTTCATGTTCTCCCGAACGACCGCCAAACAGTAATCCCACGCACAGCTTAGTCATTTTCGGTTCCTCCACACTTCTCAAGCAGATAGCGTATCACAACCTACAAAAATTGCCATATTTTTCTAGATTATTTTATTGCCCCCTGCTCCCAATTGAAACAATCGTGTTGTCAGCTACAGTTATATTTCAGCAAAATGGGCAACAATATTGATAAATAACTAGAAATGCAGCCCCACCTGTAAAAGATGCTGCCGTTTCATGAAACCCAGAATTATTGTTTGTGGCTTAGGACGTACCGGATATAAAACCTTTCGTTTGCTGAGACATCAGGGAACCTTCGTTGTTGGTATTCATCACCAATCTATCCCTGGCGAAACGGCAGGAGATGTGATTGTTGGCGATTTACAAGCAGCTTCTACCCTAACAGCAGCAGGAATTCAACAGGCACACACTTTAGTCATTGCCGGATCTAAAGATGCTTTGAATTTGTCTATTATGATGCAAGCGCGGGTGCTGAATCCCCAGATTCGGATTATCAACCGTTTTTATAATACAAATTTGGGTGAGCGCCTAGATCAAAGTTTGCCAGACCATTTGAGTATGAGTGTTGTCGGATTAGCAGCACCTGTATTCACCTTTGCAGCACTGGGAAACCGAGCGATCGGACAAATCAAATTATTTCAGCAAACTTGGCCAATTCACGAAGAGTACATTGATGAAAACCACTTCTGGAAAGGTCTAAAGCTGAGTGAATTGTGGGAAGATCGCTCGCGGATGCTGATTTATTACTTGCCAGTAAAAGGTGAGATGGATTTGATATCAGGTGTCATATCTGGCCAAGAGATCCAAGTAGGCGATCGCTTAATTGTTGGTACGCAACCCCGCATCCGTTCTCCCAGGCGATCGTTGATTAGAAAATTGCTGAAAGTCTTGACTAATATTAGGCTGTTTCAGCAACACGGGCGCTCAGTCTTGGTGGGTGCTATTGCGCTATTGGCAGTTATTCTGATTGCCACATTTACCTATATGTCGGCTGAGTTGAGTTTGTCTCCTGTCGATGCTCTATATTTTTCTGTAGGCATGATTACGGGAGCCGGTGGTAATGACAAAGTAGTAGAAAATGCTCCTAACAGTATTAAGTTATTTACCGTTGTGATGATGCTGGTTGGAGCAGTGGTGATTGGTATTTGGTATGCCATGCTCACCGATTTTGTCTTGGGGAGTCGCTTTAAGCAATTTTGGGATGCAGCCCGAATTCCCCAGCGATATCACTACATTGTCTGTGGCTTGAGTGGCATTGGTGTGAGAATTGTCCAGCAACTCCACGCCAGCGGACATGAAGTTGTAGTAGTTGAACCCGACTCCAACAACAAATATATCAACACCGCCCGCGAACTCGGTATTCCCGTCATTCAGGGCGATGCCAGCTTCCGTACAATACTCAAAGCCAGCAATATAGACTCTGCCTCTGCCGTGCTTGCCGTTACTAGCAATGATGCTACCAATCTAGAAATTGCCCTCAAAGCCAAAGGCTTGACACCTAGCATTCCGGTGATTGTTCATTATGCCGATCCCGATTTTGCCGGCATAGCGCAACAGCTATTTGGCTTCGAGGCCGTACTGAGTCCGGCTGAACTAGCAGCCCCAGCTTTTGCTGCTGCTGCACTAGGGGGACGCATCCTTGGCAATGGCATCACAGCCGATAGTCTTTGGGTAGCCTTTGCAACCGCGATTACAGCTTCACACGCCTTTTGTGGGCAGTGGGTGAAAGATGTAGCAATATCATCTGACTGTGTACCTTTGTATGTAGAAACAAACAACCAAACCCTTCATGGCTGGGATTTACTAGAAACTAACCTTAGTGTTGGTGACGTTTTGTATATGACAATGCCAGCAACACAGCTATATCAATTGTGGCGAGACGAGCCAGTTTGCGAAACACATGCTTAAATGTCATGGTCTTATATATCTGAATTAGCTGTTTTTTAGAAAAGCGATCGCTCATCCTAAAATAAACAAACTTGCATCAACATGAAAAAAGTTTCCCAAAGTCTCAGCTTGTTCTTTCGTCATTTTTAACTCGCCATTAATGATTTTAGTAAACATCTCACTTGAACCAAGAATTTCCACTAAATCAGCTTGTTTCAAACCCCTAGCTTCCATCAAATGCAAGAGTCTTGAATAAGGTATTGAAGCATTAAGCTGATAGTGCTTATCTTCAAAATCTTCGATCGGTTTTACCAATAATTCCAACAAAGCATCTTCTTCATCTGTCAGATGGGAACGAGAAAGCCGTTCTTCAACAGTTTCTAAAAATTTCTCGTTATCCTCTTCTGTCTTGATAATCCGAGGTTGATGTTGAGACATTAAATTAGCTCTCTCCTTCTTTTTGCCAAAACTGCTTTAATATCTCGCTAGGTTTGCGATCCCAGGTATCGATATGCTCGTATATAAAATTATCTTGGTTAAGTTTATATGTTGAATAGCCATTAAAAAGCAAACCTGCTTTCCAAGGAACGCGCAACACTCCCCGTACTGTCCACTTTGCTAAGATAGTATCTTCGGCTGACTCAGATACTTCATGCACATCAAAGTAAATTTGGCTAAAAAATAGCCGAGCATGAAATCGCAAAGTCCAAAATATAATGCGATAGTTAAATTTGTATTTGAATGTATTTACTGGGTCTTTAAAGTAGATATCGTCTGTATAAATGTGATAAGAAATATCTTTTTCAAAAAGTGTTGGTAAATCCTGTTTGAGGATTTTAATTACTTCTTCCACTGAGAATTTAGATTCCACGCGCCTTTTCCCTTAAAAAATCTTTTTTAATAACCTCTCCACTCCTTGCCATATTGAAGATGATCTGCTGTTGTCTACACCACTCCTAGTTAAATCTGACAAAGTGGGAAATGATGCAGACTTAGCATAGGGGCCATTTCGTAAAACTTTAGCTAGGGTATTGTTATTTTCGCGCAAACCTTCGTAAAAAAAGAATACCTCTCCTTGAATACCAAGTTGGCGATTGTATTCAATTGCCTGCACCAGATATTCTGGACTAATATAATAATTGCCAAGCTTCATCAGTATTCCCGGTGCTAACTTCGGCAGTGTCGCATCAGTGAACTGCTGGCTTACTAGTTTATCAGCGATCGCCCGATAACTCCCAAAGTCACGGCGATAAATCTGCGGCTGAATCATATCAACAATTCCCCGCTTCAGCCATGCAGGGGAGTCTTGCAGATATTCCTGGAATGCCCAATCATGGATATTAGGTGCGATCGCTACTAACAAATTAGGATTCACCCCTTTCACCTCCCCATAGAGACGCGCCAAAAAGTCAGTAAGAATATCTGCACGCCACTGTAACCATTGCCTATCCTTGGGATTCTCTGGCGGATTGCGATCGAATTCCTGGCGATAGCGGCTGACAGTTCCCTCGTCATAGCCACCTTCACATGGGAATGCAGGGAAGCGATCGTCACCTTGAATACCATCCACATCGTAATTATTCGCAACTTCCAGCACCAAGTTTAAGAAGAATTCTTGCACCTGTGAGTCGAGGGCATTCAACCACTCAAAGCCGTTTTTCTTTAGTAAGTTGCCGTTGCGATCGCACGCAGCCCATTCCGGTTTTTTCTGTAAAAGTACACCGCCATTCAAATTGTAAGAACTAGCAAAACCGTATTCAAACCAAGGAATTACTTTCAACCCAACTCGCCGCGCCTCCACCACCACTTCTTCTAAAGGGTCACGACCTACAAACAGAGGGTCAATTTCGACTCCAAATGTCTGCTGCATTGTTTGACTGGGATACAGAGTTACCGCCTTGTTCCAAACAACGGGAAACACCACGTTAAATCCCGTCTCAGCCAGAAAATCCATCGCCTCAGCAATGCGTTCCTTTGACCTGAGAACCTTACTATCAGTAGTGGTCAGCCAAATACCACGAGTTTCTATTATTGTCATTTCTATAAATTGAAATTCTCAGCACTGCACCATCTAAACATTGACTAGCCGACGATACCGCGCCTGTATTATTGTGTAAATTCCATAAGCAACCAAACCTAACGCCACAATACCCAAAAACCATGCTCCATAAGGCTGTTGCGCTAGCGTCTGTAATACTTCATCCAAACCTTCTGCGGTAGCAGCGTTTGATTGCCTTGCTGCTTCAATTAAGAACCAACCGATAATACAAAATACTATGCCCCGTGCCGCTAAACCAAATCTGGAAATCCTCATTACCCATTGGGTTTGTGTGTTGCTTAACTGAGTTAAATTGAGTTCTTTACGAAATTTGCCACTAAAAGCTTGATAAAACTGATAGAAGCCTAGAGCAATTACAAACACTCCCACAGTTCCAACTAACCATTGACCAAAGGGTTGAGAAAGCAAACGTGCTGTCGAATCTTCAGTAGAATCACTACTATTTTTACCGCTGCCTGTACCCATAACGATTTGCACAGCACTTAAGGCTAAACTTGCATAAATCAAGCCATTAACTGCGTAACCAATTCGCACTGCCAAACCTTTGGCATCATTACCTTTCTTTTCTGGGTCTTTAATTGCCTGTACAAAACGCCAGATTACGTATCCAATCAAGCCAATTGCAACTAAAGCCAGTAAAAATTTACCAAATGGCTGGTTGACGATTGTTTGGAGAGCGCCTTGGGTATCAGTTGTTTTACCACCCCTGCCAAAAGCCGCCTGTGCTGCCAGTAGTCCAACTATACCGTAAACTACTCCCTTGGAAACATAGCCAAATCGTCCCAGTCGCTCAACCCACAATGAAGCATGGTTTGTCAACTGTTGTGTCATGAGTAGTTGGATGAGAATTATATCTACTTTTACCAAAATTTACCCACGATTCACATCTACCCCAAGGCAAATTGTCTAATATTTTTGCAAAAAATCACTATCGTAATACTGTCTTTTAATAGATGTGAGGCTGCTAAAAATAATATTGTATATTAATTATTGAGTATTTTATAATGCTGAATTTGGATTAATTATGTCTTTAATAGAAAGTTCTTGGAAACACGAATATATAACTACCAATGGGGTAAGACTACACTACGTTACCCAAGGGGAAGGCCCGTTAATGTTGATGTTGCATGGCTTTCCTGAGTTTTGGTACTCTTGGCGGCATCAAATACCAGAATTTGCCCAAAATTTTAAAGTTGTCGCCCTTGACTTGCGTGGCTACAACGATAGTGATAAACCAAGTGAGCAATCCGCTTATGTAATGAATGAATTTATCAAAGATGTTGAGGGAGTAATTAAAGGATTAGGATATCAAAAATGTGTATTAGTTGGACATGATTGGGGCGGTGCGATCGCTTGGAATTTTGCTTATGCTCATCCCGAAATGTTAGAGCAATTAATTATCCTTAACCTGCCTCATCCTGCCAAATTTGCCCAAGGCTTACGCACTCCCCAACAGTTGCAGCGTAGTTACTATATCTTCCTCTTTCAACTCCCCTGGATGCCAGAATTATTCTTACAATCTTCAGACTACCAAGCAATTGAAACAATTTTTAAAGGTACAGCAGTTAACAAGAATGCTTTCACCAAAGCGGATATTGACGCTTATAAAGATGCTGCTGCGAAACGTGGTGCCCTCACAGCAATGTTGAACTACTATCGCAATATTTTTCAGCAGAGAATGCTAAATCCAAGTTGGGGCGTTCTGGAAGTGCCAACACTGATGATTTGGGGAGAAAATGACACCGCACTTGGCAAGGAACTAACCTATGATACCGCAGCTTATGTTAGGAACTTTCAAATCAAGTACATTCCTAATTGTGGGCATTGGGTGCAGCAAGAACAGCCTGAATTGGTTAATCAGTATATGCAAGGATTTTTAAAGATTTAACTTAATTTGTGATGAAATCATTTGGCAAGTATTTATACTTATCAAAACAGCCAAATTATAACCACTAGTGCAAGCTCTTAAAAAGATTTAACAGAGATTTAACACTGGAATCTTTTTCGGGTTTATCGGGTAAAAATCGACCAAAAACAGGATATATGGCATTTATTATCTCGCGATCGTAGCTGTTTCCGATCGCAACCAACTTGTTAGTACATAGATAGATTGACCTTACGAAGTTTAGTGAGATAATAGAGTTGTGAGGGACAGAACGGACGCAACTTGATTATTAAGGGGGAAAATATATGAAACTCCAGCTATTAGCGGCCATGGCCTTAGCAACTCCCCTATTTTTCACTAGCTCGGTTAGAGCCGAAAATCCGCAGGATTTACAAAAGCTGCTTTCAACTGGGGAATGCATCCAGTGTAATTTATCGGGAGCTAACCTCAGTGGCGCTCATTTAATTGGTGCTGACTTGAGAGGCTCGAAGCTCCAAGGAGCAAACCTTGTAGGGGCTAACCTCGAAGGTGCTGACTTAACAGGTGCTAACTTGGCAGGTGCTAACCTAACATCAGCTTATGTAACCAATGTGAATTTGAAGCAAACTAATCTCAACGGAGTAAATTTTACTCGCGCGACGATTCACGATTCTAATGTGTATAAAGCATCAATGAACGATCTCAATCTAACTGATGCCGAAATATTTAACACTGGAATCGGGATTGGTGGAGAAGATGCCGAGATTCCTGATTGGAAATAGAGTGAACTAAGTAGGCAGGTTAAAATAAACACAACACCAGATAAACTGGTTGTTTGCCAGTATTGTCTTTAGAGTCTGCTTATAAAAAAATAAAAAATGAACCCCCTCTGTTTTGTAATCACTTTACTATGACGCAAGCAGAGGGGGTTTCTTATTGGGATTGAGTCGGTATGCAGACGAGAAAAACACAAATAGTAATATAAGTCAATCTGGTTCAGTTGGTGATTAGGGACGTTGCATTGCAACGTCTCCACAGAGGTGTTGTTTAATTTACAGCAGCACTGACTAAACCATTGTGCCTGAGTAAAGCGATCGTACTTGGTTCGCGACCTCGGAAAGTTTTAAACACCTCCATTGGATGCTGACCACCACCAAGCGCCAGTACCGTATCCCGATAACGCCGACCTGTAGCTTTTATAGCCTCTTCATTTTCTAGCCCAGCTTCTTCAAAAGCGGCAAAAGCATCAGCGCTCAGTACCTCAGCCCACTTATAACTGTAGTAACCCGCCGCATAACCACCCTCAAAAATATGTCCAAAAGCACATAAAATAGCATCTTCTGGAAGTGGCTGTAAAACGGTAGTAGTCTTGGCTATGCGATGGCGCACATCTGATGGAGTTTCATTACTACCAGGGTGATAGCGATAGTGGAGTTCTAAATCAAGACTGCTTAAGTGAATCTGCCGCAACATGGCAGTACCACTCATATAATTACGCGCCGCTAGCAGCTTTTGATAATAATGCTCCGGTAGGGCTTCACCAGTTTTGTAATGCTTCGCCATACCAAACAAAGTGGGTCGCTCATAGCACCAGTTTTCCATAAACTGACTAGGTAGCTCTACTGCATCCCACTCTACATTATTGATGCCTGCGGCTCCGGGATAGTCAACCTTAGTAAGTAGATGGTGCAGTCCATGACCAAATTCGTGGAACAAAGTCTCTACTTCATAGAAGGTCATTAAACTAGGTTTACCATCTACGGGAGGACTTTGGTTACACACCAAATAAGCTACTGGTAAGCGGATGGCAATGACACCATTTTCAGTGATTTTGCCCCGATTAATGCACACATCCATCCAAGCACCTCCACGTTTTTCTGCTGGACGGCTGTAGGGGTCTAAGTAGAAATAGGCTATGGGAGAACCAGTTTCGTCAGCAATTTGAAAATAACGGACATCCTCATGCCAGACTGGGGCTTGACCATCGGCAGGAGTCACAGTAACACCAAACAGCCGCTTGACTAGTCCAAATAAACCGTCTAATACTTGGGGAAGAGGAAAGTAGGGACGTAATTCTTCTGCGGTAAAGGCAAATTTTGCTTCTCGTTGGCGTTCTGCCCAAAAGGTGATATCCCAGTGTTTTAAGTCTTCAGCTTCTGCTGCTCCCTGTGCTGCTGCAAAAGCTTTGAGTTCTACCAAGTCTTTGACAGCAGCATCATAACTAGCGCGGCGTAGTTCTTCTAATAGGGCGTTGACTGCTTCAACGTTGGGAGCCATTTTACTAGCGAGGCTCAATTGGGCAAAACTTTTAAAGCCTAGTATATCTGCAAGTTCTTGACGCAACTTTAAAATACGCTCAATTAAGGGGTTGTTATCCAAATCGCCAGATGAAGCGCGGGTGATATGAGCTTTGTAGAGTTTTTCACGCAAATCTCGCCGGGTGCTGTGCTGCATGAAAGGGCCATAGCTGGGAAAGTCTAAAGTAATCCGCCAGGGGCCATTTTCTGGTGTGGCGTTGCTTTCGCCAGCTGCACGAGCAACTTGAGCTGCTAAACTCACTAAGCTTGGTGGTAAACCGTCAATTTCTGCTTGTGTTGTTAGGGTTAAGCTGAAAGCTTTAGTGGCATCAAGTACATGGTTAGAAAATTTGGTAGAAAGTTCCGCTAACTCCATTTGTATGGCGTTGAAACGCTCTCTTGCCTCTCCTTCCAAGCCAACACCGGAAAGTTCTGCATCCCGGATGGCAGCTTCTACAATGCGCTGTTGAGCTAATTCTAAAGTTGCCCAATTATCACTGGTACGGAGTGCTTTAAAAGCATTGTAGATGGGTTGGCTTTGACCGAGCTTATTGATAAATTGTACGACTAGTGGCTGTACGATTTCATGAGCTTCGCGCAGTTCCGGGCTATTTTTAACACCCATTAAATGATTCACCACCCCCCAACTCCAGGTAAGCCGTTCTGTAAGCTTTTCTAAGGGTTCTATTAAACCACTCCAAGTAGGTTGTACATTAGCCTCTAGGGTGGCAAGCTGCTGGTCAAGTTCTGCCAACAACTGATTGAAAGCTGGTACTACTCGTTCTGGTTTAATCTCTGCAAAGGGAGGTAAGCCAACGCCTTGGAGTAAGGGATTTTCGGAAATAATGGTACTTGCACTCATAGTTTTGTGTGAACCGCGAACTAATAAAAATCAATAATGATTTTTATTTATATATCTTCTAATGTAGCGATCGCTGCACTAAATAATCTTGCCATTCTGAACAAAAAGGCAAAAAAAGCGAGAATTAATCATAAATTTATCCTGATACAGCTATTTTGTTTCGATTGTGAACAATATCTGACAGGATGACAGTTCCAGAAATCTCAGCGAAAGTCTCTGAGATAATATAGTCATCCACCCATATTCTCAATCAGGTGGCTAATTATGACTAGTCTCTTACCCAGTTCTCAATCAACAGAAGTCTCGGTGTTGAGCCTGATAATATTTAGCTACTTCAACTTAAGCTCGTGCGATCGCAAAAAGACATCATCATGTACTATGTCAAACAGGTAGCTCGGCCGTCAGCATGGGCGTTACCCTGAAAGTACGGTTTCAGTTCAAGAATCCTACGCTTTCAAGCCGTGGGAGTGTCTAATTAACTGAGTGCGATCGAGCATCCTTACCGAACCGAGAAGGGAGGCTCGACTTTTGTGATTTTATTTGGCAACTCATCTTTTTACTCGTAAAATCGAAGACAAGATCAAGGTCAGTAGAAAAGAGTCCCTAAATTAATGAATACGTTAATCAGTCAGGGTGGAAGAGTTATCACTAAACCTCAGATGGTAGACAGGATAAACGATATCGGTTGGCAAGCTCACCAAGGCAGTGTTGCTGCGATTATTCAGCTATTGAATGAAAAGCTAGCTAAGTCTGGTGTCAGAACTAGAGCCATTTTTTCTGATGGTGTCTTACAACTTCTGTGTGAAGCGGCTAGGATAGATCAACTTGAGCAATCCCCTCTCGTAGAACAAATCCAGCAAATTCTTGAATCTATCGCCCCGCGTCACATTCGCCGGGTCAATATCAATAGTCGGATTGTTCGGGAACAACAATTACTGTGGTTAAAAGAAATAGATAGCGATCGCGACAACCAATTGCTTTGGTCGCATGAAATTGCCTTAATTCAGCCCAATATTGTAAAGCAACTAATTAAAGATTTCGCAGACGCTCAAGCTGAACTAGGAAAACCAACTTTTCCTAAAACCCCAGTCTCTCGTCCTTTGGTACTTATTAACAAAGAGAAACACAATAATAAACCTAAAACCAAGGTATTAGCAGCAGTTGGTTTATGCTCACTGTTGTTGCTTAGTTGGATTGTTTATGCTCAGTTAGGCGATCAACTAAAAAACCTAATGCAACTAGGAAGTTCTAAATCTTTAACTACAGAAAATACTAATCAGAGGAAAGCCCAAACACCATCTCGCGTTCCTAACAATAGCTTTGATGAGCCATCTGACGATCCATTTGCAATATCTGTGCGAATTGCAAATCTTGCTTCTACATCTGGTAAAACAGCCACAACCTCAACTCAGTGGCTAGAGATCGCTGCTAAGTGGCAACGGGCTTCAGATTTAATGAGTAAGGTACCACAAAATCACAGCCGTTATCAGGAAGCTAAAATTCGGACTCAACTATATAAGAAATATAGTGAGGCGGCGCAGAAAGAAGCTGAGAAGAGTAAATCTTAGTACAGTTTTGCGTGAAATCGTAGCGTTTTTAAACGCACTAAGTAGCAAAGGTAAGTGCAGATGCGCTTTGCCTTTCCGTAGGGTAGGGACACAGAGTCTTGTCAAATTTAATTCGCTACGAATTAGTTAAAATCTGTACTTAGTTTTGTAATTTATCAATAAAAGCTTTAATAAATAGCCAATTCCTTGTACCAAGGTGAGAATAGCTACTTCTAATTGAGACTTAAAAAAATTAAATATTCAAGAATTTATAATTATTATTAAGAGGCTGCTATTGGTAGCTTCTTAATGTTGCTGAAAAAGTAATTTTATTTAATATAGAACGTAATCTTGCGCCGGACAATTAGAAAAATCGACCTTATTGTATTGTCAATAAAGTCGATTGAATCAAGTAGATTGATTTATGGGGTCAATCCAAAATCCAAAATGTCTATATCCCCTAACTTAGAAGTTCTCCTGTTTCTTGCAGGGAGTGTAAGCGGCGATAAATGCCCTCGTGACGCAAGAGTTCATCGTGGCTACCCACTTCTACAATCTTTCCTTGCTCCAGAACTACAATTTTATCTGCTTCCCGCACTGTACTTAAACGGTGAGCAATCACAATAGTGGTGCAAGTTCCCTGAATCGATCGCATCGCTAGCTGAATTGAACGCTCAGACTCATAATCTAAACTAGAGGTGGCTTCGTCAAAAATCAGCACGTCTGGTTGCACTAACAACGCCCTCGCAATTCCTAAGCGTTGTCTTTGTCCTCCAGATAACCTCACACCTCGTTCCCCCACGACGGTGTAATAACCTTTGGGTAGCTGCTGCACTACTTCATCGACTCTGGCAATTCTACAGGCTTCTTTTACCTGCTCTAAACTGGCATCCCGTCTACCATAAGTCAGGTTATCCAATATAGTACCGTTGAAAACG
Source organism: Nostoc sp. 'Peltigera membranacea cyanobiont' 213 (assembly GCF_002245975.1). Taxonomy (NCBI): domain Bacteria; kingdom Bacillati; phylum Cyanobacteriota; class Cyanophyceae; order Nostocales; family Nostocaceae; genus Nostoc; species Nostoc sp. 'Peltigera membranacea cyanobiont' 213. Next base: position 89,228 of record NZ_NOLI01000008.1, read on the forward strand.
TCTACTTCTTGGTGAACGATCGCTAATCTTCGTCTATACTTACCCACATTCAAAGTGCGAATATCTTGACCATCAATCAAAATTCGACCTGATTGAGGTTCAAAATATCGTAACAGCAACTTCACCAAAGTAGACTTACCAGAACCGGAACGCCCCACTAATGCCACTGTTTGGTATGGCTCAATTAACAAGTTGATATCTTGCAAAACTTGACGGTTAGCCTCATATCCAAAACTGAGGTGCGACAACTCAACTTTTCCAGTAAATTTATAAGGTGATTCTGTGTGGTTACTCTCTTCTAAAAGACTAGCTGAATCAGATGCAGTTGGCTCTTGGAGAAATTCGTGAAACCGCAGCATTGAAGAATAACGACGGGCAAAAAGTTCTGCCAAATTGCTAATAGGTTCTAATTCGGCATAAGCCATGCTAGAAAGAGTTAAAGTCATGACAAAGTGACCGATAGAAATTCTCCCATCTACTGTTGCTGCTAAAGTCAAACCCAGTATTGAAAATACGCAAAACTGAATTACAGTCCTTTGCCAAGTAGCCAGTTTCGTATAACCTTTGTGGACGCGATACTCAACTACCATTAGCTCGCGATCCAAACGTTGCTTTTGCCGCTTCAGTTCGTTAGCTTCTGTAGCAAATGCTTTCACCGTTTTGATATTGGTAATCAGTTCAGAATTGCGACTTTCGGTATCCTCTCCATATTTATCCAGAATAGTTTCGTGCCAAATTAGCTGCTTTAAATCCTTCAAGGTAAAGCTAAGAATAACTACAAAGGAAATCAGATACAAAATTGCAATTCGCCACTCAATCACCAAGATAAACACGAAAATTCCCAGTACCCGAACTAGTTTAGGAATTAACTGTCCAGCAATTTCGGGGTAAGTAAAAGTGTGGTTAGAAATACCTCTAGCTATTCTTCCAGCGATGCGTCCAGGGTTATTTTCATCATAAAATTCTAGTGGAAGAGTGAGAATTTTTTCTATAGCTGTTTGGGCTTTCTGGCGACGCATCCTTAAGGTTATATCCCAATGAAACCAATGGGTTAACCAAGGTTGTGTTGGCGCTTTGACTACGGTGACAAGGAAAACTAAACCCAGTAATAAACTCAAAGATAGAGTTTTGGTAACTGGATAATTAGTGATGTCAGAAAAAGTTGCGATCGCACTTTGAAGTGGTTTATCCAATGGTTGAGCAGACAAAACGTTTAATATCTGCCCGATCGCGTAAGGAACAACCAAATCAATAATTTCGTAAACGCTGGATGCTGCGATACTAAAGAGACTCAGCTTCCAATCAGAGCGAAAGTAATTGACAATATCTTGAAATTTGGCCATGATGCACACCGTCCAAGAGCGCGATCGTGAGCTTGGAATTTATATACTACAAACGTAATACAAATTAGTCAAGGTCTATTAAGTTTAAATCATTATTTCTGAGTATTAGGTATTTGTACTGGAACAAACTCTAGGCGATATCGATAGAGAGCAACTGGTCGAGAACCAGCTTTAAAGTAATCTGGATCTTGAGATGAAAGATAGACAGCAGTAACTTGATCTGCTTCAATTGCCGGATTAGTCGTTAAAAGTTTATGATAGGCGGTGGTAGATTCTACGGAGTTTAAATAGGGGCGTGAACCGCCTTTAAATAATTGTTGAAATACTTCTGTAGTGATAAATTTGCCATCAGGGATAGTTTCTGTAGCCCGTGCAGTCACAATGGAAACTAATTGGCGACTGCTACGCAAGAATGTAATCTGACGATTAGGTGAATCTGGATCTACTTTGACTAATAACACTGCTTCATCCCCTAAATAAGCCCGTGCCAAGTTCAAACTATTAAACGATCTATCTGCTACTAAAATTGGGGATTTGTTATCTATCTGAGGAAATATTTTTAACCTAGCAATAGGTGGTAGCTGTTTCACAAATCTTACTACAAAACTCACAGGCTGATTTAATTGTCGGCGATTACCTTCAAACCCTGGAGTTACGATATCTGGTGCTAAAGGTGCGGCTAAATCTACTAAAGTACTGGTAACTTGCCAAGAACCAGCCATCCATTCAGGGTAAATCAAATCACCCAGAGCCGGTTGCACTGACGTTAATTTTTCCCACTGAGGAAAATTTGCTAACCGTTCAGACAACTCTCCTGCAAAAGCTTCGCTACTCCATAGTAGGAACGAAACAACTAAGCAAAAACTCCAAATCGCCTTCTTTGTAAGCATCGGTAGTGTTTGTTTAATATTTATTTTTTATGGAATAAAAATTTATCTCCAGGAAAATAAAGCATTTAAGGTATTGCTCATTATCCAGCTAGCTAATCACACATTGAGCTATGATATGTAGTACATAAAATTTTCAGATAAGTTATCATAATTGGGTGTTTGAAAAGTAAATTATTGCTAGTGTACAATTCCATAAAATGCTGATTATTTAATTTATATTATATCAATCCCATAAATTTTGGTGATAGCTAAGTTATTTGCAAAATTAGGAAAATAATAAATGAACGCACGTCAAAATGAAGTTTGTTTGCTCTACTCTGAATCGGATAAAGCTATAGCAAGTCTCCTAGAAGATGCTTTAAATTATTATAGTATTAATGTATGGCAAGCACAAAATATTTCTATAGGAAGTAAAATCATAAATCAAACAACAGAAATGCTAGATAAAGCTAAATTTGTCATAGTTTTATGGTCAAATAATTCTGTAAAATCTGCCTTATTAAAAAGCTTGGCTTCGGAAGCAAAAAAAAATAATAAGATTCTGATTCCTGTATTAATTGAAAATATTAAAATCCCTGGAGAATTTTTAGATATTCAACCAGCTTATCTATTAAATTGGGATGGAGATCACGAAAACGAACAAATTGTCAAACTTTGGAGACTCATCCAAGACAAAGTTCTGAAATATCGTAGTAAAAAAGTAGGATTTAATCAATTTATCGCTATTTTAGGTCTAGTATTAACAGGATTAAGTGTAATTATTGCTATTACACCTCCAGAAGTTAGATGTTTTTTCAAACTCCAATGTTCCGAAAATACATCTAGCGAAAAAACTCTAAAATCTTCTGAAGTTACCTCACAATCACCTACTGAAACTGATTTGCCAAATCCGATTAAATCAACACCAACACCTCAGCCTATTATTGAAAATCCTTTACCAAATAAAACTCCTGCGCCTACACTCACTGACAAGAATAACCCAAGTATTCAACAAGAAACAGGATCTCAACAATCGGTCGAAGTAGAAGGGTTTATTTTTAAACTTAAAAGCTGCAAAAGATTAAATGAAAATGTAAAATGTGATGTATTAATAACAAATACCCTCAAGGATAGAGAACTGAGGTTATATGGTAATTATACCTCTAAAAGAAGCAAATTTTTGGATTTAGAGGGTATTACATATCCTGCTGACTCAGTTGAAATTGATGCAATTAAAAATAATTATTACGTTAGTACACAACTTATCCAAAATGCTAATGTTAGGTTGAGTGTGAGTTTTATCGAAATTCCTTTACAAGTCAATAAGATACAAGTACTTAACATTGAAGCAGAAGGATTTGACTCACCTAAATCACTTAAAGATATTCAATTTCGTGACATCGTATTATCTAAATAATTGGTGATTGACGATTTTCTACAATTACCAATTATCCATATTAAATCTCTGCTGGTAAGGGTTCCCAAACTTCCCCATACTTCTCTTTTAAAGTCTCCCAAGCTTCCACCTGTCCTGGTTCATATTCTCCGGGTTTACCCCATTGCAAAAATAGGCTTAAAGCAGACTCATGTTTATCATCTAAAAACCGAATAGCATAGGTTGTAAAATTTCCTCTTTTTGCTTCACCCGTTTCAAATTTAACCTGAATAATTCTGTCCATATTCAAATGAAATTCAAAGCCTTCAGTGTGCATGTTTGCATACTTACCTTTTGGTAATTCTGCATAAAATAGCTTTTCAACCTTGCCCCGTGCTTCTAATACAGCCGCACTACTAGTAACAATTAAACGCAAAGTTCCAAGAGTCTCACAAGCTTCTAAAAATTCTTTCAAAGTAGTACTCATAAATTATTATCCTTTGTTATTTGTTCATACCCAATGCCCAATGCCCAATTCCCAATTCCCAATTCCCAATGCCCAATTCCTATTTTTCGTATTGTTCATAAGCTGCAACAATTCGCTGAACAAGAGGATGGCGCACGACATCTTTTTGAGTAAATTCGCAAAAAGCAATGCCTTCAACGTGTTTTAAAATTTGTAAAGCCACTCCTAAACCCGATTGTTGGTGAAGTGGTAAATCAGTTTGTGTCATGTCGCCTGTAATCACCATCCGCGAACGGAAACCCAAACGAGTCAAAACCATTTTCATCTGAGCGGGTGTGGTATTTTGAGCTTCATCGACAATGATAAAAGCGTTATTGAGGGTGCGTCCCCGCATATAGGCGAGAGGTGCGACTTCAATCACACCACGTTCCATTAAACTGGGTACTTTTTCTGGGTCGATAAATTCATAAATAGCATCATAAAGGGGGCGAAGATAGGGATTAACTTTCTGCTGTAAGTCTCCAGGCAAAAAACCGAGTTTTTCACCGGCTTCAACGGCAGGACGAGTTAAAATTAGCTTTTCAACTTGGTTGGCTAGGAGTGCTTGGACGGCGACAACAACGGCGAGATAAGTCTTGCCGGTACCAGCAGGCCCGATCCCAAAGGTGAGATCGCGCTTACGGAGTGCGTCGATATATTGACGCTGACGAAAGGTTTTAGCACGGATTTCTTCGCCTCGGCGATTTTTGGCAAGGACATTTCGCTGTAAATCTTGCAATTCCCCTTGCCGATCGCTATCTATGGCTTGACGGGCTGTTAAAATATCGGCACTGGTGATAGTATTGCCCTTAATCCAGAGGTCTTCAAGCGATCGCACTAATCGAGAAGCCAGATCGATTTGCCCCTCAGTACCAGAAATCAATAATTCTTGCCCGCGTAAGACTAAAGTCGCTCCTGTTTGGCGAGATAGGATTTTGAGATTTTCTTCTCCATCTCCCCCAAGAGCGATCGCACTAGCAACATTCGGCAGCTGAATTGTTAAAGCACCTGCCATAGTATTTTTTAATTCGTAAGGATCTATTTTTGACAAAGGTTAATCTTTTTTCGCTAAAGGCGAAATTACGCTTTTTACTTACATTTTAGAAACATATTTGCAACAAATGAATCAACCGTAGGAGCGTAAATCTGTACGTCCCTACTGGATAAAGAGTTCAAAAAATATCCAAAAATCTTTTTGCTACTTTCCATCTTTACAAAAATTCTGAGCGGAGGTAACTACAACCGCTCAGATTTGCTCTCTAGTTTGAACCTAGCGGAGGCGGGGTTTAACAATGGGTTTAGGCCCATCATTTCCACGCACTTCTCTTCTAGTCGGTGGTGGCGATCGCTCTTCTGTCTCTTCATCAAAAGACATACCTTCACGGCCCGGAGTGGTACTGCCGTAGATATCTAGGTATGCTGATTGCCCAGCTGCGGCTGCGGCTGCGGCAATTACTGTACGAATCGCCTGAATATTGCGTCCCCCTCGACCAAACACTTTCCCTTTATCTGTGCTTTCAAAGGCGATGCGAACCCAAACCCGGTTTAGGGCTTGAGAAATTTCACAATCGACACTTAAAGTCTCTGGAGATTCCAAAAATGGCTGCACCAAAAACCGAACCAGATCAACATAGTTGGGACTGGCTGTTGGCAATTTTGTTCCGAAATTATGATGCGGCTGTTGTTGCACTGACCTGTTCAAAAACATTAGCTTTTACTAGAATGCGACGTACGGTGTCAGTGGGTTGAGCGCCTTGTTGTAGTCGCTTGACGATACCGGGAACGTCTAATCGCACTTCATCAGTTCTGGGGTTATAAAATCCCAATTCTTCTAAGGGACGGCCATCACGGCGAGCGAGGTTGTTAATGGCGACAATCCGGTAACTTGCTTCCCGTTTTTTACCGAATCGTTTCAAGCGCAGTTTGATCATGGTTGAAGAATCATTCTCCTGTTTAGATATTAATTAGCAACTAGTGGGCGAAGAAGTAACCTAAATCTGGCTATTGCCGAGAAATTGAGGCTTAGTTTCCTCTGCTGATAAATTCTGAGGTCGAAATGCTAATTTTAGCACTGCCTAGCATTTGCTGCTATTAGTCATTGGTCATTTGTCATTTGTCATTTGTAAATTACCAATGCCCCATGCCCCATGCCCAATGCCCAATAATTAAAGATTGCCGAAGCCTTTTTTCTTTTTCTCTTTGGGTTTTTTCTTTTTCGTGCCTGCATCGCCACCATAGCCACGCCATCCGGGGGCTGCGGGACGATTTCCAGCACCAGCGAAGGCGTTGCCCATACCGCCGCCACCGCCAAACATTCCCGGCATTCCAGGGAAACCACCTTGACCCATTTGCTGCATGAGCGATCGCATTTTTTGGAAATCACCCACCAGTTTAGTCACGTCTGACTCTCGATAACCGGAGCCAGTAGCAATCCGCCGCCGCCGACTGGGAGAACTAGCTAATAAATCGGGATCGTGGCGTTCTTGGCGAGTCATGGAGTTAATCATGGCCTCGCAGCGCTTAAGCTGGGTTTCTCCCTGCTTGAGTTGATCGTCTGAAAGCTTGTTCATCCCTGGGATCATCTTGATGAAGCCTCCCAGAGAACCCATATTCTTCAGCATTCGCAACTGCTTGAGAAAGTCAGTAAAGTCAAACTTTGCTGACAGGATTTTCTCCTGCATTTTCTCAGCATCTGCTAAATCAAACTCTTCCTGGGCTTTTTCTACAAGGGTTAGTACATCGCCCATTCCCAAAATTCGGGATGCCATGCGATCGGGATAAAAGGGTTGCAGCGCCTCGACTTTCTCACCCACGCCCACAAACTTAATCGGCGCTCCCGAAATCTTTCGCACTGAAAGGGCTGCACCACCACGGCTATCACCATCCATTTTGGTGAGAATTGCCCCAGTAATTCCAATTTGATCGTGGAAGGTACGAGTCAGATTTGCTGCCTCTTGACCAGTCATTGCATCCACCACCAACAGAGTTTCATGGGGTTGGACAGTTGCTTTGATGCGGGCTAATTCCGCCATCATGTCTTCGTCAATTTGCAGACGACCAGCAGTATCAATAATTACTGTGTTTACACCTTCTGCTCTAGCGCGTTCTACACCCTGTCGAGCTATTTCTACGGGATCTGCGTCGCTTCCTAGTTCAAATACTGGTACATCAATTTGCTTACCTAACGTCAGCAACTGGTCGATCGCGGCTGGGCGATATACGTCTGTCGCCACCAATAAACAGCTACGATCTAATTTTCTCAGATGTAAGGCTAACTTAGCGGTAGCTGTGGTTTTACCAGTACCTTGTAACCCAGCCATCAAGATAATAGTCGGCTTTTCCTGGGCTTCTGCGATCGGAACATTTTCTTCTCCCATCACCTCCACCAGTTCATCGTGAACAATTTTGATGAACTGTTGGTCAGGTCGCACGCCAGTAACCACCTCGGCTCCCTGGGCTTTGGCTTCGACTTCGCTAATAAAATCTTTGACTACCTGGAGGTTAACATCTGCCTCCAACAAGGCGCGGCGCACTTCGCGCAATGCATCTTGAATGTTGGATTGAGAAATTTTGTCCTGTCCCCGCAGTTTTTTCCAGGCGGATTCTAAACGGTCAGATAGAGCATCAAACATAATGTAATTACAGGTAGTTCGCCAATGGGGAATCTTGAACCGCTGATGAATGCGATTCCGAATTTCCGCTAAATTTTAAACGTGCTATTTACCAGCTTAGTAGTTTTCACCGCGACTGTAGCAACCAGATACCTAGCTTTATAGAAGATTGAGCTTAAAGTACAATGAGGGCAAGAAAGGCTATTGTACAGCGAGAACCCACATTACATATCGCTATGACTAGCAATACACTGCTTCAACCCACAGAAATCATCCACTTATCGGGTATTAGTTGGCAAACTTATGAAAATTTGCTAACTGAACTTAGTGCTAGTCGCCGCCTCCGACTTACTTACAATCGAGGTAGTCTAGAAATCATGGCTCCTTCACCTGAACATGAGAGTTATAAAAAAGTTTTGGGTCGATTTGTTGAAACTCTCGCAGAAGAACTAGAAGTTAGAATTGACTGCCTTGGTTCTACCACTTTTAAACGTCCAGAACTGAGTGGCGCAGAACCAGATGAATGCTTTTATATTGAAAATATTAATTTCATAAAAGGCAAAAAAAGAATAGATTTAGCCCAAGATCCACCGCCAGATTTGGTAGTAGAAATTGATATTACTAGCAGTTCTATAAATCGCTTTCGAGTCTATGCCGATATGGGTGTGCCGGAAATCTGGCGATATGATGGTAATGATTTTAGTATTAATATTTTAGAAAATCAGAAATATATATCTGTTGAACGGAGTTTAGCATTTCCCAATCTGCCATTAATAGAAATTTCTAGTTTTTTAGAGCAGGTGGGAGAAAAAGATTATTTAGAATTAGTTAAAGAATTTCCCCAATGGGTTAGAAGCCACATTTAATATTAAAATTGCGAGTTAATTTAGATAGATGTCGCAGCGAATCAAAGTATATTCATACTCGATCTACCACTCGTCAAATTCATATATTGGTATCGCTCTTGCCGAAAAAGCATTGCAGGGTTTACCTGTTGATATTGAACGAAGACCAATCTACATACCGAAAGAGCGAGGTATAAAGGTAGCTGATTTACAAGGACGAAGTGAAAGCGCTTTGTTATCGTCGTATCACAAAGAAGATTGTTTGCGGTGGGCGAAAAAGTACGGCATTGAAATTCGGCTCAAGGAATTTGAAGAATTTGGTAGGTGGGTCAAGCGTTGGGAGAAAATGAAATTTGGTCGGGAAGAACTTCCGGCGAGAGCTTATTACGCTGCTTGTGGAACTGGGAAGGAGCATCTGCTTGATGCAGCTTTTTTTCGAGCGACGTACATCGATTTTCTTGATGTTAATGATGAGTCTGTGATTAGTAAAATTGCAAATGATGTTGGGTTGAATGGCGATCGCATTCTTGAATTAATCCACGGCGAAGCAGCAAAACTTGCAGCAGTGGCAGCTTTGGCAGAATACGAACAGTTTGGCTGTCCTGGAGTCCCGACTTGGGTAGTCAACGGTGAGAGGTTTTGGGGAAAAGATCGCGTTGATTGGGTTGTCGAAAAGGTAAAGCACTTATCTTAATTTCTCAACGAGTCGTCGGTTTTGAACGCTGTTGTTGGTAAAAACCGACAACTTTTTGCACATACTCAGCAGTGAAGCCTTTGTCACACCCTGTATAGTTACCAGTCATCCACCAACAAGCTGCGCCGCGCACAGATGCAATTTCATTATTGTTGGTGGCGCGGAATTGATTGGTTAACTCCCGGCGGGTAATGCAAGAGACGACTTGACGAGCGATCGCAGGGCTATTTTCAAATTGTGTCGGTGTTAGTTCTCGTTTCAAACAAGTTCTTGACCAGCCTTTGAGGGTTTCTGGTTTAACTTGCCATTGGCTGTAATATCCATCGTTGGGATTTTTTGTCTGCGGTGCAGCTTGTCGTAACGCCTCTACCATTGCCGCAACTTGGGGATCAGAAACCAGTACTGGCTGCTGTGCTTGAGCTAATAAAGGGAATAGTCCGAAGGTGACAATAACTCCGTTGAGTAGTAATTTTATAGGGGTTTTGATCATGAATTTGGAATTTTTTTAGGTATTAGGGATTTCTAAGAATTAACGAACCGCAAAGGACGCAAAGGACGCGAAGTTTAGAAAGAAAAGATGTTACAAATGATTGAGCATTGCTATATGTCTTTACAGTACCAATTAGCAAGCCATGATGGACAGATTAACGACCTACTAAATTTTCTATACTATCAGCATCATTTGGTAATGCGGCTGTTAAAACTTCGCTACCTTCTCTGGTAACTAAAACATCATCTTCAATACGGATTCCACGCACATCGGCGAATTCAGATAAACGCTGCCAATTTACTACATTCTGATATTTGGAGCGAACATTCGCATCATTTAAAATTGCTGGTACTTGATAAAAACCAGGCTCAATTGTGACTAACATTCCTGTACGCAGAGGACGATTTAAACGCAGGTAGCTTAAGCCAAAGCGATCGCTCCTTTGCCGTCCCTCTTCATATCCTGCTATATCTCCTAAATCTTCCATATCATGGACATCTAAACCCAATAGATGACCAATACCATGAGGGAAAAACAGCGCATGGGCATCCATCTCTACTAAATCTTGGGGATTTCCTTGGAAAATGCCTAACTCTACTAAACCTTCAGCTATAACCGTCGCAGCTAGTAGATGAATATCTTCATACTCCACACCAGGCTGTATTTTGGCAATGCAAGCATCATGAGCCGCTAGCACTACATTATAAATATCTCTCTGGGTAGATGAAAACTTACCCGAAACTGGCCAGGTGCGAGTTACATCACCTGCCCAACCCATCTCAGTTTCAGCGCCAACATCGGCAAGCAATAAGTCACCTGGTTGTAGAGGATGGTGATAGTGTTCGTTATGCAAAACTTCACCGTGAACGGTGACAATACTGGTGTAGGAAGTTGTCATGTTATGGGCAATAATTACCCCTTCCATCGCGGCGCGAACTTCTGCTTCTCGCTTGGCTTGAGGTGTTGCTGCCATCCCAGCTTTGTGTGCTTGAACAGTTACAGCAGCAGCTTTTCGCAACTCGGTTAATGCAGTTTCATCGTGGGTGAGGCGGATAGAAGCGATCGCTTTGGCTAAGTCTAAATCAATTCCTTGGGGAGGACTTTGGGGTAAAACCCATCTATTTAATAGCTGCGATTGTTGCGTCCATGTTGCTGCATCTTGTACGGCAAGTGTGACGGCATCTTCTAGCCAAGACTCTAATTCTGCCATTGGTCTAGCCACATCTGCCCCAATCTTCTGCGCTATTTCCTCGCGCGTTGGCATTTCTCCATGCCAAAGGGCGCTACTGGGTGATGGTTCGTCGATGAATAGTTCTAGCCTGCCGGCTTCTAAACGAATTGCCGCATTTGATAATGGCAGTCCGGCAAAATAGAGGAAATGGCTGTTAGCGCGAAACGGAAAGGTATTTGCCAGAAAATTGCGGGGACTGTTGCTACCTGACCAGAGAATTACGGGAAAATCAATGAGATTGGCTAGTTGTTGCCGTCGGAGGCGTAAAGTATTGACGAGGGAAGTAGAAGTTTGTTGGATAAACATAAATAGAAACTCAAGGGTATAGTTTTGTTTTTATTTAGTCGTTATCGTCTTTATCGTCATCTTTTTTATCATTTTTGCGATCGCCATCTTTGTCATCACGATCTTTGTCTTTCTGATTTACCTGGTTAGGCTGTTGGGTAGGTTGTAGCACTGGTTTTGGTTGCTCAGTTGGAGTAGATGGTTGTGGTATCTCAACAACACAACTAACTAATCCTCCAGAAATTAGCGCTAAGTTGACAATAGCAAAAATGCTTCTGAAGATTTTTATCATCATCCTAGTTTTTGGAGATTATATTCCTAATTTATCAGGTACTGTATATGGCGATTCTCATTTGGATGTTGTAACACACGCTTTAGCTTACAAAAGCAACAGGCGTGAGGTACAGATCATCGTAGGGGCACAACATGTTGTTCCCCTACCCGTGTACTTCATTTACCTGCAATACGCTGTAACTATATTGCTGTTTAATTTTCAAGGTGACTCTAATGGGACAAATTATTACTCAGGTTGATGCTTTTACCAATAGACCTTTCGCAGGAAATCCTGCTGCTGTCTGTGTTTTGTCTACTCGCCAAAATAAACGCTGGATGCAAAACGTGGCACAGGAGATGAATTTATCTGAGACGGCTTTTCTAGTTAGACAGGATGATGGCTTTAATCTGCGTTGGTTTACGCCGACGGTGGAAGTACCGCTTTGTGGTCATGCAACTTTAGCTAGCGCTCATGTACTTTGGTCAGAAGGGCATTTATCACCTGATGAAGTTGCGCGTTTTTATACTAAAAGTGGAGTACTCGTTGCCAAATTACAAGGTGAGTGGATTGAGTTAGATTTTCCTGTGAATCACTCACGAGTAATCATTGCACCTCCAGAACTCAAGGTTGCTTTGGGTGTACCATACAGATTTACCTTGCAGAATTCACTAGCTTATTTAGTGCAATTGGAATCGGAAGATTTGGTGCGGCAAATGCAGCCTAATTTTCAACTACTAAAAACTTTACCACTTGGTAAAGTTATAGTTACCAGTTTGACTAATCCTGGTTCAGATTATGATTTTGTCTCTCGCTTCTTTGCACCAGAAGTAGGTATTAATGAAGATCCGGTGACTGGTTCAGCCCATTGTTGCCTTGCTGCGTTCTGGCGCGATCACTTAAACAAAAATGAGTTATTGGCTTATCAAGCATCCCGGCGTGGTGGAGTCGTAAAAGTTCGCTATGACGGAGGCGATCGCGTCTTTCTTGGCGGACAAGCGGTAACTGTTATGCGAGGTGAGTTAATTACCGGATAAACCTAGATTACAAATCAATCGCATCTGGTAAAAACTCAGCATCGAGAACTTGGGCAATGCCATAAGGACATTCCCCTGGAAACGTATTTATTGGTAGTTCAGTTTCATTACTAGCAGCTTTCAATCCGCGATCGTAACATTGGGCTAAAACTTCTTCTGGATACGGCTTGAGGCTAGGACTCTCTTGTAACAAATCTGTAATTCGGTTGCGTTGCTCATTAATAGTATTTCGCCAAGAGCCACTCCGCAAACTAGACTGATATTGCCACTTGAGCAAATGTTGTAATAATACTTCCAAGCGGCTTTTCAATTCTCGCCGTTCAGAGCGTCCCAAGTTCTCAATTTCCTCAATCACAACATCCCAGTCTACTTGTTCAAATTGTCCAGCACGAATAAGTTGTACAGTCTTTTCTGTCCATGCTACAAAGTCTATTTCATACAACTGGGCTGTACTTTTCAGAATCGGTGTCATGAGCTTCCTGCAATCCACTATGAACGAGCTACATTTTAACTATCACGCCCATCTTACAGCACTTCCTGCTGCTATGAGGTACAGATACTTGGGATGCTATTAGTAGTCTGTCAAGCTAGTAATGAAAAGTTTGTAGTAAGCACTTTAGTGTTTAGAAAATCAGGACTGAAATCCTGACTACGAACTTTGTTACCCCAGATCGCCGATAATTCGATCAATTAGCCTACCTTATAACTTCGGTAAGTGCTGTAATGTTAGTCGATACAATAGCATTGTTAAGCGAAGCAATGGCATTGTCACTCGAAGCAATGGCATTGTCACTCGAAGCAATGGCATTGTTAAGCGAAGCAATAGCATTGTCACTCGAAGCAATGGCATTGTCACTCGAAGCAATGGCATTGTCAAGCGAAGCAATGGCATTGTCACTCGAAGCAATGGCATTCTCACTCGAAGCAATGGCATTGTCAAGCGAAACAATCGCATTGCAGTACATTGCATTTAGATGTGAAGCATTCCCGCAGGATAGCAGGAAGAAAACATTCAAAGGTTCAGATCCCTGACTTCTTAAAGAAGTCGGGGATCTTATTGTTCACCAATGATTTAGGATTGCTGTATATGTGAGTGAACAAACCTATATTTAGTTTTAATAATGTCTACTAAAAATACAAATAATCGCAATCTGCTTGCATCTCGTGACTGGCCAATCGAGCAATTACCTGGACTCAGCCACGACGAACAATCACAACTGCAAAATTGTGGGATTAATACCACAGTAGCGCTAGTCAAACAAGGAAAGACTCTAGAGGCACGACTAGCGTTAGCAAATAAATTACAGATTCATCTTCAGTATGTAAATAAATGGATGGCTTTAGCTGACTTAGCGCGTATTCCTAGCGTCGGCGTGCAATATTGTGGTTTATTGCTTCACGCAGGTATTGGTTCTGTAAGCCAGTTGGCACAGACACCCACTCACAGATTGCACCAACAAATCATGCGCTTGCAAGTAGCAACAATGCAGCGACGAGATTTGTGCCCAGCAATCGAGCTAGTACAACAATGGAGTCAGCAAGCGCAAGCAATTAGGTGATTGGGGATTGGGGATTGGGG
>NZ_NOLI01000080.1:0-37355 GCF_002245975.1 Nostoc sp. 'Peltigera membranacea cyanobiont' 213
GGATATTGGGGATTGGGGATTGGGGATTAAGGTAAGAGTTGTTTTCCAGTCTCCAGTCCCCAGCAACAAAAAAGCCCGGAACCTTTGAAAAGTTCCGGGCGCGTTCTGATTCATCGACATGACGCTACTTACCCGGAACTTACTCTGGGCCAAAAGTAAAAGCCATAAAACCAGCTACTTAAATAAGTCATGACGATGAAATTCTCCTTAAAACAACAAAAACCGCAGAGTTAGCTCTGCGGTTCACCGGGCGGTTTCCATTAGGAAACTCAATTCACTCCCGGTGAACCACCCTATACCAAAAATAAAAGTAGGAATTTGTGTCAAGCATTTGTGCGGCTTTTGCTGGAAAACTTAATAAATATGCCTATTTAAGGTAACATTAACAGGAACATTAGGTGGTGTCAAGACCCCCAACAAACCATAAAAAAGCGATAGACTCAGTACAACTGTAGGAGTGAAGATCCGCTAGGGGCAACACTTTGCCTTAAGCTATCTTGCATCTACATGAATTGCCCTACGACAGATGTGGTTTTTCAAGTCATCTATATTTGGTATTTCTTGCGAATGCGTAACTCCTAAAAATATATATACAGTAGTTTACTTTTGAAATGAGATACAAAATGCAGGACTCAAAACCAGATATATATAAAGAGTTTCTATCTTCTGCCTCCAAACCAGTAACTTTGTACTTGATGGAAAAGAACTGCTGTAATTTTCCTGACTTGTCACCTTAACTTGCGAAAGCTAATTGCAGACAATTGACAATGGCTACACATTATTCTTACCCAATTCCTCATTAGCCAGATCAACTTTTTAGGATCATCAGTTTCATTATGCCCAGTTCCAAAATCTTAGCCCAATCTTTCGACTATTATGGAGTTTACCCCTGCCCAGTCTGTCGGATAGGTAAGATTTCTCACATGCCATTGATGGAAGCTATGGCTTGTGACTTTTGTCAAGAGATTTTTACAGTCAACTTAGAAATACAGCAAATCAAGATGCCATCTAGGCAACCACCCTTAACTTGGCGTTGGAATGGGTTTAGTTGGACAGAAGGGCAGTTAGAAGGGGTGGAATTAGGTTGGGGTTATGGATTAGCAGCAGCAGTTTTTGTAATTCTTCCCACTACTCTAATTGGCATAGTAGCTTACTATTTTCCTGCTAATCTCAAAGAACCCATTACCTGGATGCCCTATATTTGGACTATATTAACTTTCCTATCACATTTATCAATTGTTGTTTGGATTGTGATTGAAATTTATCAGATTCCAGTTGCAGCATATTTAAGAGCGATCGCTCGATGGAGAAATGGGGAGATGGGAAGATGAGAAAGTAGGA
Organism: Nostoc sp. 'Peltigera membranacea cyanobiont' 213; assembly: GCF_002245975.1. NCBI lineage: Bacteria > Bacillati > Cyanobacteriota > Cyanophyceae > Nostocales > Nostocaceae > Nostoc > Nostoc sp. 'Peltigera membranacea cyanobiont' 213. The sequence goes on from NZ_NOLI01000080.1 coordinate 1,342, forward strand.
AGGTAGAGTAGCAGCAAACAAATATCCAATGCCCAATCCCCCACATTCGATGACATAATGATGCAGCGAATAAATAGCTCCATCACTGATAATTAAGTTGATTGTCCACCAAAATATCGTATGAGCGATCTGGAGCGGTACTATAGAATTTTGGAATTAGAGCCTGGAGCAACACTTGAGGAAGTGAACCAGGCTTACAAAGATTTAGTCTTTGTTTGGCATCCCGATCGCATTCCCAAAGACAATCTCCGTTTACAGCAGAAAGCACAAGACAAGCTGAAAGCCATAAATGAAGCTCGTGAAAAGTTGCGTTCTCTAAAAACCAAACATCAAACCATATCTAATTCACCTTCGCCATCACCTCAACAACAAACACCATTTCAAACAACCCAGCCACCACCAAAGCAAAACTCAGATTTGAGTGGCAAAGACTACAGTCGGGCAAATTTGAGCAACAAAGATTTATCTGGCAGAAATCTGAGTTATGCCAATTTGAGTGGTGCTAATCTCAGTGACACTTTTATGCACAAAGTCAACCTCAGAGGTGCGAATTTATCTGAAGCAAACTTATTTCGAGCAAACCTCCTTTTAGCGGATCTTCGGGAGGCGAATTTACGCGCAGCTAATTTGATTGGAGCGGATCTCAGTGGAGCCGACTTGCGAGGAGCCGACTTGACGGGAGCGCGAATTCGCTCTGGTGAGCGCCTTTTGGTTAAACTAGTTGGTACTAATTTAGCAGGGGCAATTATGCCTGATGGTTCAATTTTTCAATAACCGAGGTTGCGCTACGACATTGAGTCAGGTAGCACAGGCGTGCTACCTGGTTTTTTAGTGGAAGTACTTAAGTTGACATGCATAAGTAATACTGTGCCCTTACAGCAGATGTGGTTCAAATACATGAAAACTGCTGTAATAGAAGTTAGGCAAAAAGGCAGTAACAGCCTTGATTTTTCGTAGGGGCAATTCATGTACGCGCAAGGTGGCTTCCCGCAGGGGATTACCCCTACATTTCGTACTTGATGCGTAAGTCCTAATTTAAGTTTATGCACTACCGATTTTGGGAGTATTCAAGCTTTCAAATTTGTTAAATCAAATATTTTGCAATTGGGAATCTAACCTAGCCTCATCCATTCCTACAACCTACCTGTAAAATTGAATATGACACATCAAGGCTTTAGGCACTGTGAACTTTTTTATTGGTTGTGCTGTTTGGGCATATAAAGGTTGGGTGGGCGAACTCTATCCCCAAGGTACTCGCACTACCGATTTTCTCCATCTTTACAGTCGTCGCTTCACCACTGTAGAAGGTAATACCACCTTTTATGCAGTGCCTAACCAAGAAACTGTAACTCGTTGGGCTGCCGAAACCCCAGCAGGTTTTGAATTTTGCTTGAAATTACCGCGAGATATTACTCATCAAGGGTTGCTGCAACCTTATATTCCAACGGCTTTAAAATTTCTGGAGGGGATGCGCCCTTTAGGTAAGCGTCTTGGCCCGATGTTTGCCCAGTTACCACCGAGTTATGCACCTACATTGCTTGAAGATTTGACTAACTTTCTGGAAGCTTGGCCGCGTACAGACGCACCTCTAGCGCTGGAAGTTCGTCATCCTGACTGGTTCAGGGAACCCCATGCTAGTAATTTGACGACGCTTTTAGAAAAGCTAAGTGTGGGACGGGTATTGTTAGACTCACGTCCTATTTATACTGGAGATGATGACCCCCAGTTGCAATCGGAACGGCGGAAACCAAAATTACCGTTGCAATTGAGTGTGACAGCACCTTTTACTCTGATTCGATTTATTTCCCATCCAAATTTATCAGTGAATCAGCCCTTTATGGAAGAATGCCTAAGGCAGATTCAGCAATGGTTACAGATGGGAGTGCGAGTTTATTTCTTTGTTCATTGTCCAATAGAAGCGCGATCGCCTAACATAGCGCGTCACTTCCAACAGCTATTAGAACAGAGTAATGTACCAGTTCCACCCCTACCTTGGAATAATCTTGAGCTTCCTCCCAATCAGCTGAGTTTATGGTCTACATAACACGGTGTGTTAGGTTAAAGCCGAATGGCACTAAGAAAAGCTCTAAGCTATGCGGGATAGGCACTACAGATTTTAAAGCTATTGAACAGTGAAGGTTCAGAGATGGGATAGGCGATTGTCCTGTAGTACTGCGTAGTTTACCGCCGCAGGCATCGCCACCGACTCATGGCGGGTACGCCATCGCTGTGCCTGACAAAGACAGTGGAGTTAGATGTACTGATTGTCCAAAAAATTTTTTAGGTAGGAAAAGCTTACTCGTTGATGAAATACTTATTGTTATCTTTAACACTCTCACCCACCAAATCCCAGGAAACCCCTTTTTCGCTCAAGATATCATTTTGCGGATCAATGACGACTACTGCGGTGTCATTCTTGTTGATGTTCATGCTTTTTCTCCTTGCTTGTTGATTTTCACCCTTCTCTTTCTTAAAAACCACCCGCGATATGCAGCGTTTCCCAGTGATTCAAAAGCTGAATGCAACTATGAATAGATCGCTAGCGCCATCAGCCTGGTTAAAACAGGCTTTTCAAAGATTGAGGTCTGACAATCCGGGATGATCGTCAGGACGACGACCTAGTATCCAGTGGTATTTGCGATCGCGTAGCGTCTCCTGATGCCTCCGGCACGCTTGCGCGAACGGAGAATCGCTCTCCTGAATTGGCAGGTCGTTGATGCTGGCAATACGCCACCGCATGAATCCGTGTTCGTCGAACTCCCAATTTTCATTGCCATAGGAACGGAACCAGTTGCCAGCATCATCATGCCATTCGTAAGCAAACCGGACAGCAATTCGGTTGTCTTGAAAAGCCCAAAGCTCTTTGATCGGGCGGTATTCCAATTCTTTAAGCCACTTACATGTTAAGAACTGGACGATCGCCTCACGACCAGATAGAAATTCTGAGCGGTTACGCCAATTGCTATCCGACGTGTAAGCGAGTTATACTAGTTCAGGGTTACGTGTGTTCCAAGCATCCTCTGCGATTCGGACTTTTTTGATAGAGGATTCCTTATCAAAAGGCGGCACGGGGAGTCGTGGATTTTCGGGGTTGTTCATAATATGTAAGCTGTAGAATCGCGATCGCCTCAACATGGGCAGCATTATTCACCTCCTTTAGACGCCGCCGTCACAATTGCGATTTTTCCGTCTAGCTTTTTCATGATGATTTCTTAGGATCGGGCAGCAATGGGCCACATCAGAATTTGCAACTTGATGTGTGGCCCTCCTTGTTCTTTCGCCTTCAAAGCAGTGACAGTTGTCATCAGCCCATTATTAGCAAACATAGTCCTACATGGATTAGAGAATGTTGGTCATGAGGTAAGACTTAAAATTCTAAGTGGAGGAAGGCAATAGGACTAAATCTCCCTCTGCTCTAAATTTTTGTGAGTGCAGATTTTTTCCTTCTATGTTTTTGTTACAATTATTGAAATTTTTACCTAAAAATACCACTATGGCTTTATATGCTGAATTACATAGGCACTTGGGCGGTTCCGTCGTACCGCGAGTTTTATGGCGATATTTCGAGCGACATTCTTCGGAGTTGATTTCCCGCTTTGCTGACTATTCAGAATTTGAAGATTTTTATACTCGTCCGCGTAACAGCTTAGATGAGTATCTAGAATTACACACCCTAGTAGAAAGTGTGCAAACTGTAGATACTTTGCCTTACTTTATCTATCGCTTGGTGCGGGGTGCTTACATTTTTGAAAATTTAGCTTATCTGGAACTACGCTACACCCCCTATTTGCGGACACCTGAGCATCTAAATCAATCACAGAGAATTGACAAGATGGCAGAAATTGTGAAAGTAGTAGGACTTGCTAGCCACCAGCCAGAACATCCGATTGTTACTAGCCAAATTCTTTGTATGCACACGCGCCTACCATATCAGGTGAACAAGGCGATTATCGATTTGGCGGCGCAAAATAAGCAGTATGTCTGTGCAGTAGATGTAGCAGGGGGTGATAGCTATTATGCCGATCGCTTAGAAGAATGGATTAGCTTATATGATTATGCGCGATCGCTAGGCGTTAACACCACCGGACATCTATATGAAACCACTGCCGGTTGTTACCCCGAACTGTTACCTTATCTGATGCGAATCGGTCACGGTATCCAAATCCCCCTACTATATCCAGAATTACTTAATGATGTAGCTAGACGCGGACAGTGTTTAGAGGTTTGTCCCACAACTTACCTAAAAACTGGTACTTTGCAGGATATCCGTCAACTCAAATTAGTTTTTGACCGTTGTTTTAATGCTGGGGTCGATATCGCTATTTGTACTGATAATGCTGGGTTGCACAATGTTCGTCTACCGTTTGAGTATGAAAATCTCTTGACTTACGACATTATTAACTTTGAACAACTACAAGCTTGTCAGGATGCTGCTTTCCGTCATGCTTTTGCTTGGCCTTATGGCGAACGTCCTGCATCGTTGTTGAACGGTTTGCTCAAACCTGAACCACCTAAAGTTTTGGCAATAAGAGATAGTAATTAGCCACCACCAAGTAGTGCTGCGCGTAATTCGTAATTCCTACATGGCAAGTATGTCGTTGATTTGGAAGGGGTAGTTGATTTACGCCATGCGGCGCTAGAGATTAGAGAAAGTAAGGTGATTTAATGTTAATTAATGTTGCAATCAGTGATTTTTATATGATGCTGTAGAGAAAGCTGTAATGCACAATAGATATCTGGCAAAAACAATGTTTTAGAAATTAAACCACAGATGTACGCAGATAATTCATCAGGGTTTATTTGTGGCTCATTTTTCGCTAATTATGATTTTTGCTAGAAGTCTAATGTGCAGTACAAAAAACCAGCAATGACGGAATAAATAGACTTAGATTAGTCTGCTTGGGTTAAGTTTAAGCGCCAACACCTTCGGTAGCACCACCGGCAGAAATCCAAGCTGCAAGGCCACCTTTGATTTCCGCTACTTCAACAAACCCTGCTCCTCTCAGAATTTGTGCAGCCTGGTTTGTATGCTCGTCACTATCGCCATAAATATAGATATGGCGTTCTTTATGTAGGGCAGATTTGGCTTTAGATGCCAAATCGTCTAATGGTATGGGTATTGCTCCACTAATCCGACCGTGATTGTAGGTGTGGCGATCGCGCACATCAACAATTGTAAAACCTGGTTGACCCCATTGCAAACGGGTCTTTAAATCATGGACATCAGCAACTGAATTATTACTCATAAGCTTATCCCGCTTATAACCTCACAAGCAATTTATCAAAAATCGCCTTCTAATTGAGTTTTCTTTACAATTAATAAAAATTCCTCGTTAATTCGCCTCCTTATTTGCCCAAGCTACGGTAAGCTAAAGCTACATATCCTCCGGTCTTTTTCTTCTCTGCGATCGCGAATAGCATGTCGCAGACAGATATTGCGCTAACAATTTTGAATTGATTTCTCCCCCACGTACCTTACCCCCAGAAGCTATAAACTATAATTTATGGCATCTACTATTCAAGCTCTACCAACAGAAGTCGTATATCTTATTACAGCTGGTGAGGTAATCGACTCCTTAGCTTCTGTGGTGCGGGAATTGGTAGAAAATTCCCTAGACGCAGGTGCAACGCGAATTGTGGTTTCTCTATGGCCGCAGCAATGGCGAATTCGTGTGGCAGATAATGGCTGTGGAATGAACCTAGATGACTTGAAACAAGCAGCCACAGCCCACAGCACCAGTAAAATTCGCTCTAGTGCCGATTTATGGAAAATTAACAGTTTGGGGTTTCGTGGTGAGGCGTTACACAGCTTAACAACTCTGGCAGATTTAGAAATTTTAAGTCGTCCTGTGGGTGGAAAATTAGGATGGCGGATTAGCTATGGCAATGGTGGGGAAGTTGTGCAAGTTGAAGTAACCGCGATCGCACCTGGTACAGTGGTGACAGTTTCTCATCTTTTCGGTAATTGCTCATCTCGTCGTCAGGGATTACCCACAACAGCACAGCAAATGAAAGCCGTGCAAGCCACAATTCACCAAATCGCCCTCTGTCATCCCCACATCACCTGGCAGATTTGGCAAAATGACCGTCAATGGTTCACCATATCTCCAGCTAGAACAACTGGGCAACTCCTACCGCAGATTTTACCCCAGGTGCGACAAGGTGATTTACAAGAAGTGAAACTCCAACTCCCCAACCCATTAAACTCCTATACAGAAGACGCGATGAATCGCGTCTCTACAGACTCTTGTACAGACGCGATTAATCGCGTCTCTCCTAACTCCTCACTAAATTTAGTGGTAGGATTACCCGATCGCTGTCATCGTCATCGTCCAGATTGGGTACGTGTAGCCATTAACGGGCGGATGGTTAAGACACCGGAACTAGAGCAAACGATATTATCAGCATTTCACAGAACATTACCACGCGATCGCTATCCAATTTGTTTCTTACATCTTGCCATTTCACCCGATCAAATTAACTGGAATCGCAATCCCGCCAAAACAGAAATTTACCTCAACGAAATCATTTATTGGCAAGAGCAAATTACCCAAGCAATTAACCAAGCACTCAGCATTTCTTCTAACAATCTTAAAGAAGCTGTCCACACAACACGAGTTAGTAAATTACTCAAAGCCGCAGAAGCCAAAGGCGGCTACAATTTCAATCCTAAAACTCCTAATTCTTCTACAGACGCGATTAATCGCGTCTCTCCTAACTCTTTAAAAGCTGTTGCTCAAGTTAGCAACACCTATATTGTGGCTGAACATTCTGGGGGTATGTGGTTAGTCGAACAGCACATTGCCCATGAGCGAGTTTTATATGAGCAATTGTGTGATGATTGGCAACTTATACCCGTCGAACCGCCAATTATTCTTTATCAATTGTCGCCAGCGCAATTATCGCAACTGCAACGCATCGGTTTAGACATAGAACCCTTTGGCGAGCAACTTTGGGCAGTGCGAAACATACCCACACCTTTGCAACAGCGAGACGACTGTGCAGAAGCAATTTTAGAGCTTAGTTGGGGAGGTGATTTACAAACTGCTCAAGTAGCTGTCGCTTGTCGTAGTGCCATTCGGAATGGTACACCCATGAACCAAGAAGAAATGCAGATACTTTTAGATAATTGGCAACGGACTCGCAACCCTCGCACCTGTCCCCACGGACGACCAATTTATTTATCTTTAGAAGAATCAGCTTTAGCCCGGTTTTTCCGACGTAATTGGGTAATTGGTAAAAGTCATGGAATTTAATGTTTTCAGTGACACATTACAATTGGACTGGGAGAAGAAGTACAAAATAGGGTGCTTTCTCTCAAGAAATTAGTATTTATTAAAATTAACAAATATATGAGTTACCCCGATATAAAACACGAGCTTTTGGGATATCTACGGTATGATTCCGAATTCGATTGGTATGAAAGCCAAGTTATTTTCTATGAAACACAACTTCCGATTAGTCTTTCAATAGACGATAATGATAAGGTCGAATCAGCGTTGGACAGAGCTATTTGTATTGTACCAGAGTTGAAACATTATGCTAAAAGTGCAAAAGAATATGCTGTTGAACAATTGCTAAAGCTTAAGAATGAAACATGGCTTGATGAAGGCGATAAAATAACATCTGAGGAGTTCAAAAGCCGAATAATACTTGAAGGATTGGTCTTTTTGCCAGAGGGAAAAGTGGAGTTCTACTATAACGATGGAAACCTATTTCTCGGACACTGTATCATTCTTAAAATGGATAATAACAATTACTTTGTCGATGCTAGTATACATGGATAATTGTCCAACATTTTCCTGTAACAAATAGGTATTTTTATCAGCAAAACATTTGTTTACATACTTCAGCTTTCAGCTATACAATTATTACAGTATAATTTCGGAGTATTAATAGATAGGAAAGAAGTAAATTGATAGATTTAGATTGTATTTTGTTGTAGTTCTCAAAAGACATGCTTAAACGAAAGTTAAAAGCTGGGGGGATATTTCTCAAATTAATGTTCGATTCAAACTTTTTCTTGTATTTTGACTTTTTATTTTAATTAACTTAGCTATTAATAATCTGTTCCACCGCAACAGAAATATCTGGAAATGCTAGGGGCTGAATTGTTCCCGCAGTCAATGTCAATTTTGTCGCATACTCCCCGTCTAAGATTTCCCGAAACACCACTAAGTGTAGCTTTTTGAGATTTACAACCCAATACTCTAAAATACCTGCTTCTGCGTAGATTTTGCTTTTTCTCTCTAAATCTTTTTCTAAACTGGAGTTAGCATACTCAATCAACCAGAAGATATTTTCTGGATAGGGATGATGCTCTCGATACTCGCGTCCTAAACGTTGGACAATGGCAATATCTGGTTCTGGTTCCGAGTCGTTGGGTAAGGTGATAGGCTTGGCTTGGCGAATTGTGGCACGCTTACCTAAGAAATCCGCTAGATACTCTGCCGATTCATGACTACAATAAGCATGGGGTTCCCCTTCCGGCGACATTTCAACAATTTCTCCCTTAAGTAGTTCAACTTTGCGATCGCTCAAAATGCCAGCATCAATCATGCGGTGATATTCGTCAATCGTCCATTTCGCAACAATAAAAGTCATGACGATTGATTCCTCCCAATAATTCTTGATATTTTACCATTTTAAACAGACCTGAAAGGAAAACACTAAGGCATCTGTAATCCTCAGTATCCCTGCTGTAATTGGCGCAATAATTGCCATCTTCCTCTGGAATTTATTGGCTAATCGTGCCAGTTATTAGTTGAATTAAGTTGCTAAAAAATCATGGTTAGAGCCAGTTTGTTAGTAATTAAACTTTTACAGTTTTGCACACATACGAAAACTCCACTAACTCAAAGCTAGTGGAGTAATTAATGCCAAACTATCAGGAGCAAATCATGGCTAATATTGCTATTTGTACTGTATAAGCAAAATTAGTCTACAATTTTCTTCACTTCATCTTTGATGTTTTCTACAGTGTGAGTAACTTGAGCATCAGCTTGCTTTGCTTGTCCTTCAGCTTTCTCTTGTGGATTACCAGTGATTTCACCCACAACCTCTTGAATTTTTCCTTCAATATTTTTTGCAGTAGCTTCTATTCTTTTTTCGATACTCATGGTTTTATTTCCCGCTTGTAGTTGACTCAGCTATTACATAAACTAACAATAGTGTATTCTTTTTGACTTCCATCAACCGATAGAATAATTTGATAGATTATGTATCTTAAGATAGATGTGGGTTGTTACAGATGTAAATTAATAAGCCTTCAAAATTAAGGAATGAGTTCCGAATGATTTGATTTATCAAAGGCGATCGCTATATTTTCCTCGCTACATAGCTAACTTACTACTATAATTGCTCAGATTTTGTAGGAAAAAACAAAAAATTAATATTGACTGAATATTAAAAACACTGTCTGCAATAACCCGATGACAAAACCCAAAACACCACCTAAAGTTACAATGGCCTGCAATTCATTTTTAACAATTCCCTCAATAGCAGCTTCTAATTCAGCCGGCGAAGTTGATTTCACGCGGTCAACTATCACTTGATCTATCGATAAAATCGGAATAACCTGTGCCACAATTACTTCTAAATCTTTTTCCAAATACTTATCTAAAATTAGAGCCAACTCTTGACTCATAACTTCTAAAGAAGTACTGACAACAGGTGAAGTGCTAAGACGATTCAGCAGGACTACAGCAATATTTTCCCAATCAACAGAATCAGTTAATCCTTGTAAAAAATCGCTACCACTGTTTTGTAGGTAATGACGGACACTTTCGCGGGTGGTCTTTCGCAGTTGGCGTACCGTACCCATTGGCAAGTTTTGTAATGATAAATTTTGCAGTAATTTCCTGATGCGATCGCGCATCTGCAAACCTTGAGTCAATTCCTCTAAGCGAGTATTGGCAGCTTCCTTTTCATCCAAGCAAAAAGTCCGTAACCTTGTGAGAGTATTACGTAAGCCAAACAAATTTGCTACTACCCAATAAGTCCCACTGGTTTTTTCGCGGAAGCCTTCATCAATAATTTGAATCGTGCGATCGGTTAAAAAATCGACTATCGTTTGGCGCAACAGATCCGGTGGTAAAACTACTTCTACTAACCAATCAGCAAGCCTTGTAGCCTGTTCTTCACTCAGTTGAAATTCCAGCAATATCTGGTCAAAAATTTGGTTGATCTGCGCTTCCAAAAAGTCTTCACGTCGCGCTAAAACCTTGAGTAGCCGTGGTAAGGATTCGCCTAGCAAATCCCGTAAAATTCCCGCGACAATTTTGGCACTTTTTTGGTTTTCATCTGTTTTGATTTGTTCAATCGCCAGTTGCAACAACCAGAGAATTGCTGCTTGCACGCGTTCTGTTTGCAACAAACGTCGGGCTAGATTTTGCAATTCTTGTGGTGTCAAGAGTGACCCCATGATTGTCTTAGAAATGTTCAAAGCTAGACGTTCCTGGTTGCGGGGAATCAAGCCAGGGGTGAAGGGTACTCTTTGTCCAGCAATGTAAATTGCTCGGTAAGGACGGAACAACATTTTGATGGCTATATCATTTGTGAAATAGCCAATAATTCCACCCAGTACCGGGGGAGACACATAAAGCCAAAGATGAGACCAGTCCAAGGGAAGAATTAAAAAAGTTAGGAGTTTAGAGCTTAGAGTTAGGAGTTAGGAATTAGGAGTTAAGAGTTAGGAATGATAAATTTTCAATGAGAATTTATCACTACTGATAATTTATAACTTTTAACTAATAACTCCTAACTTACTAAGCACTAGCACTCCCATCATACCGTTCGCAATGGGGTAGTGTGTGGCAACACCAAAACCAACTTGACGCGCTAACTCTATTTGCTCTTTCCCGATGGGAAACCGGTCTAAGCTGGGGCTAATGTAAGCATATTCTTCTTTTAACCCTAAATGATTCGCAACTGGCACCACAAAACCGTTCAGATAAAACTGCTGAAAGGTACGTAGCTGAGGATTGCTCGGTCGATGAAAGTCTAGAATTGCGGCTTTCGCACCCGGCTTCAAAACCCGGTATATCTCTTGGAGACTGCGGGAAATATCTTTAACATTTCTTAAGCCATAGCCCATTGTAGCGGCATCAAATTGGTTATCATCAAAGGGTAAATTTAGCACATCGGCTTCTACCCAGGCGATCGCAGGTTGGGGGTACTGTCTTTGAGAACGTTCTCTAGCAGTTTCTAGCAGGTTGCACGAAAAATCCACTCCATACACCTGTCCTGCTGCTCCCACACGCCGTGCCAAACGTAAGGCTAAATCACCACTACCGCAGCATAAATCTAATGCAGTATCACCTGATTTAGCTGCACTCCATTTCACTGCCATTTCCTTCCAGATGCGGTGCTGTCCCAAACTCAACCAATCGTTCAACTGGTCATAAACTGGAGCAATACGGTTAAAAATGGACTGAATTTCGTTAGTCATTGGTCAATAAGTCATTAGTCATTGGTCATTAGTCATTTGCCTAGGATAAAGGACAAATAACTAATGACAACTACACAATGGTTTGATGGCAGCGACTACTAGTAAGAGCGATCGCTACCAGTTCGGCTGATAAATTAATTAGCATTAATTCATCTTCCCGCAAAGTGCATGGTTGTTTCCACTGTAGTGACAATACACCCAAAAGCTCATGACGGTAGCTAATTGGGATAACTAAATGTGCTTGCACACCCGTATTTTGGTAGTGAGTAGCATCAGCTAATTTAGTGTCTTTAAGTACATTTAAGGAAACTTGCATTTGCCCAGTGGCGATCGCTTCCGTTGTTAGTGGATCGAGAGATAGCCAGTTCTCTATTGTACCTGTATCGCTGTAAGTTCCTTGAGTCGCAACCAGATTCTTTCCATCTGTAAGCTGGAGGATACAGCCTTCTGCCCCAAAAGTCTCACTCACAGCCTTAGCGATTGGAGTGAGAGTTTCCTCTAAGCTAGAAGCCGCTTGAGTTACCTGTACCAAAACACTCAGCAGGGCCATTTGAGCATGAGCGCGACGTAATTCTTCTGTACGTTGCTTGAGCAAGTCGTAGGTTTCTGCTGCTCTTTGCACTACTGCCTTCAGTTCCCCAGGGTCCCAAGGCTTGGTGATATATTTATAGACTTGTCCCGCATTAATTGCCTCTACCAAGTCTTCAATATCAGTAAATCCGGTGAGAATTATCCTCACCGTATCGGGAAACTGAGGTACAGTCTTACTGAGAAACTCAGTTCCCTTCATTTCTGGCATCCGTTGATCGGAGATAATTACGGCTACTTCCCCTTCTGCTGCCAAAACTTGTAAGGCGTTCACCCCACTATCAGCTTTCAGAACATTAAAGTCGCGTCGAAATGTGCGATAAAGTAAATCGAGATTATCTGGCTCATCGTCAACTACCAGGATTTTGAGCTTTTTTGGTCGTTCTAGAGTCATCACTTGATATTGGAGTTTATCAATTTCGCCACTGGGCTTATCCATAAGATATTTCCTTTAAATATTCACTATCTTGTTATATTCCATACCAAGCTTAGTTGAGAATAGCTCAAATTTATCAAGGGTTTTTACTGACTTAATCAGCCTGTTTCAATACGTAAAATATAAGTAATACAGAGGATATTTGGCTGTCCAAACATTTGAATTAGAAAAAATTGCCCTGGGAAAACCAACTAAATCAGCCTAATTATGGCGATTGTTATCCAGTAATGGTGGCATAGTTAATAAAACTAACATTTAAATGGATGGTTTGAAAAATAGTACTAAGAATCATGACTAACTAACGGCAATAGCAAACGGCTAACTACCCGATTATCTGGTAATTGATAGAAATTTAACTCTCCTCCCAGTTCCAGCATGAGGTTTTGGCAGATTAGCAGATGTAAAGCTGGGGGTTGGTCGAGCTTGGAGGGAGCAAGTACATCTTTGAGTGTATTTTGATGTAGTTCTGTGAGTAGCTGTGATTCGATCGCACCGTTGTATGTAATCGACAGTTCCAGCGATGTCTGATGTTCAGCCCCTACACTTGCAGAAGACTGCTTTGCCTCTGAGGGTTTTGACGGATCTAAACGGCGACACCAAATGTCAATTCTACCGCCGATTGGAGAACGGTTACAGGCAGTAACCAATAATTCATGGATCACTAATTCAATTTTGACAATATCACCAGCGATCGCCATTGCGGATTGAGCGCTGGAACTAGGAACACCTCTGACTAAGGAAGAATTCTTTGGCGATTCTTGCTCATCAATTGGTTGTCCCAAGCCATGTACGCCAATCCATAGCTTTTGTTTATGAAGTAAATTTTCGATGCGTTCGAGCGATCGCTTTAGTAAACTGGCTATGGGCATAGTTTCCCAACTAATATGTAGCTGCCAGTTCTCAAGTTTTAGCATTCCACTCATAGAAGTGGCTGTGTGGTCTAATTGCCGTAGCAATAGCTGGTAGCGCATTTGAGTCAGTTCATTGGCAGGAATGCCCAAATCATGTATTTGTTTCAGCGATAGCGCCGTTATTCTTTGGATTTCCTCTAGACGACGATGCTTGTACCAGTTGAGTTGTCGTAATTCCTCTGTTGTGGATTCTAGAAGGCGGTTAATTTGCTTTTGACGACGCCACCAAGCTAATTGAGAAATTAGAGTTGCGATCGCATTAAGATTTTGTTGTGACCAGCGACGCTCTTGATAGTCTGCTAACAATACTACACCTGTGATTTCATAATCAGCATTGGTACGTAATGCCATCACCAAAATTTGACCTTTATCTGGAGTATTCAACCATTTTCGAGTTTCTGGGGGTAAATTATCCACCTTCAAAGTCAAGTAATTCTCCGTAACCAGCGCCCATTGAATTAAGGCTTCCGACTGGATAGGAATAGATGCATCAGAAAAAATCCCAAATTGACTATTGTCAATCACTCCAGGGATAATTTCTGCCAAATTTTCACCAGGCGACCAGGATAGCAGTAACGCTAGGGGACAACCCAGAATCGATGCTATTTGTTCGAGTGCTGTATGTTCTAAATGCTTTTTCTCGACCTCGTTGCTGTTCTGGGTTTTTGTCAGGATGTTTAAGCATTGTTCAAACGCCTGGGAAGTTTTTTGCTGCTGGGTAGTGCGGTTGTGCAATTGCCACTGACGAACAATCACCCCAATTTGTTGACTAACAGCCCACAGTAAATCCTTTTCGAGAGTTGTCCAAGAACGATGGGTTTCGTGAGTGATAAGCAAAAGTGCTGCTGGGATATGACTTTGAGTGCATTTACAAATAAGTAGCGATCGCACCCCACTTTCTAGTAAAAAGGGCCGCCAGTTAAAAAAGCGTAAATCTTCATCTAAGTTCTCAATCTCCACCGCTTCAGTTGAACGTTGCAAAAGCTGTACATCTAATTCTTTGAGAGTATTCAGGGTAAATGTCAACGGTCGGCGATTATGAGGCTGACTTTGGTAAATAAATTGATAATTATTCTGCTCAGGATCGTACTGCAACAGCAAAAAACGGGTGGCTGTTAGTCGAGCTAAAACTCTTTTAGCACAGCTGTGTAATGTTTCCTGAAGATCCTGTTCGCTATAGATCCCCTGGGCAACTTGACCAGTCAGTTGGGCATCCTCTTGAATCTGTTTGATAGTGCTTTCCATACTTTCAGTTGGTGTAACTAGGGAGATTAAACTAGCTACACTCTGAACAAAATTTTTGTCTGTCTCCGTCCAGATTCGAGGTTCATTGCTTTCCACCGCCAGAAAACCGAGCAAGTTCTTTTGCCAGATAATCGGAGCAGCCAAAAGCGATCGCACCTTCAGGCGTTGCAGCAATTTTGCCGTAAAATGGCTTTTTAAAGAACTGCGGGCATCACCAATTGAGACAATTTGGTTCACTGCCAAAGCATAATAAAAGTCGCTCAAGTCCTGTACAGTCATTCCCGGAGCTTGCTGATTGCTGGAATTGCGATCGCTTTTGACAAGCTGATTGCTCGTCCGACACCAAAAGTAGCGCCCTTCTCGATCGAACCAGTAAACATTTGTCCGATTAGGGGAGATAAATTTATGAGTTGCTTGTACCCCTGCTTCAAGTCTTTGATTAAGGTTTGTGAGGGTGCGTAAATTTTCGAGCAATTCTAAGAATGGCTCATCGCTTCGCTTGGTTTGCTTTGAAAGCTTATGCATCTCATGTTGATAAAGCAATGCCCCCAATTCACCTAAAACCATCATCAAACGGGCTTTTGCTTCCCCTGTCAGTAGATAGCCCCAGCGATCTGAACCGAGTAACAGCAAACCCAAGCAACGGTCTTTATAGCGAATTGGTAAAATAATCGTTCCTTGGATCTGCAATTTTTCAGCAATTTTGCGCCATTCGGCGGCGCGGATTTCAGTTTGCAAATCAGCTATCCCCAAGGGATGCTGTTCAATCACCACTTGCTCTAATAAATCCCCCGGACTGAGAACAACCCTTTGGTGTAAAAAGCTCGTGTCTCGATCGGGTGTAATGCCGCCTTTGCCGAATAATATGTGATTCAGGCGATCGTAAAGAGCAATCCAAATCAGTCTGTAATCAAACTCTTCCTTAAGATAAGAAATAGTAGTTTCAATCAGAACGTCAACATCATCTTCTTCTCTGAGGCTCTGGAGGACGCGCCCTAAGGAGAGGATCTGCTGTTCGGCGGCTATAGATTTTTGCGGCTGCCCCATCTGATTTATTGGTTAACATAACTTGTAATATATAAGATGCCCAGAAAAGCACCCTGAGTAATATTGCCACAAGTGTTTAATGTTGAACCTGAACAGCTTAATAGGCGGTTATGTACCCAGAACTACTTAACAGTAACAATACCTTCACCAAAAAAGAGCCTACAAAACAAAAATTTTAGCCAAACTAGCAAAATGACCCATACATGAGCATTTAGCTGACAGCGAATGGCATAAGCATAAGTTTTGCGTGCATGATCATAGCGATCGCGCTGAAGGTTTTGAGTCCGTCAAATTTTAGCTAAAATGTTCTAATGCCATGATTTATTAGCGATCGCTCAAGTTACTCAACGCAACCCATTATGTTACAAACAATCCAAGGAATATACAGGAACGGCAAAATCGAATTAGCTGAAGTGCCACAAGACATTACTGAAAGCCAAGTTTTTGTAACTTTTTTAAGTTCTAAATCAGTCAGTTTAGATAGTCAACTTATGTCTTTTGGTATGTTTTCAGGTTCTCAGCAATCCACTGAGTCTGATTTCAAAGATGCTGAGTTTCATGGCGATGCTGACGAGGCTCTGAGTTAGACATGAATCTATCAACATGAAATATATACTTGATACCCATGCTCTAATCTGGTTTTTAGAAGGTAATTCTCGTTTAAGCCCTATTGTAAAAGCTATTCTTTCCGATGCAACCAGTGAATTAATTTTGCCTGCGATCGCTTTGGCGGAGTCGGTATGGATCGTTAAGTCGTGGTAAAACTTCGATTCCTTCTGTTGATGCCTTGTTTAAGGTTGTTAAGAATGATAAACGAGTTTTTATACATCCACTGGATTCTGATGTCATTGAAAAAAGTGCAGAACTAACCTCTATCAATGAAATGCACGATCGCCAAATTGTATCAACAGCTTTAGTTGTAGAGAGTCAAGGAAATCAAGTAGCTTTATTAACTTGCGATCAAAATATTTTGCTGCAAAGTTGGTAAGAATTATTTGGTAATTATTTTGCTTTGCGATCGCTAGTTCAATTTTCATCAAATCAAAGGCGGGTATCATTTCCAGCTATGCGATCGCGCCTGGAGCTAGAAAAGTCTATTTAACAGGGGGAAGCTTTAGTTCTATACCTAACTTGCTTCCTATTTCCATAACATCCTTTGTAAAGCTTGTCATACCTGCGATCGGGGCAGCGACTACAGTAGCAGCAGTTAGTAAAGCTACTAGACGCTTTTTGAGTTTGGGTAAATTGCGTTCTTTTTCTGGCTTTTGAATTTCTACTTCTACATCATCAATATCGATGATAATGTCGTCGTGGGTTTCTGGTGGAAATTGGGCAGCAGTTTGGCGTAAGTTGCCGATCAGTTGCATTAGTTCTGCTACGCTTGCGCCGCTTGTTTGGTTGAAGTTAGAAGCTTGCTGACTGGCGTTGTCTTTGACTTCGTTGGCAACGTTGGCAATGTTTGAGTTTTGAAAGTTGTTTGTGTTTTCTGTCATGGGTTTGAAATCTCCTTGCTGATTGCTATTGTAAATCTGGTTGACAATTGTGAAGCGATCGCTTTCTGGATCGACTTTTTGTATTTTCTGACGTGATTCTAGTGATTCATAGCCATCTAAAAGTTGACGTATATTGATGTTTATTTTGAGTTTACCGATTGGATATTCAAGAACGCCCATTGATTCGAGTCCGAGTAGTTCTTGGTAGTCAAGGGGCGGGTGGTTGGGATGGCCGGGGACGGGAACCCATTCGGTGATTTCGAGATTGGGGAGACTTTTGTGGATTTTTTGGAAGACATCGCGGAGGATGCCGAGAAATAAGCGGCGGGTTTCTTGGCGATCGCTAATGGTGATGAAGATTTTTTTGTCTTCGGGATCGGCTTTGATGCGAGCGATGTTGTAGATTTCGTTGTTTTCTTGATATTGCAGCATTACGCCACTGCGCCAATAGATTTGGTTATGAATTTTTTCGTGGGTGTTGACGATGAAGCGGGAAATGATGCTTTCGGGGAGAACTTTGTAATGGTATTGAAATTCCAGGGTTTCGCCTTGGAGTTCTGTTTTGTCTGGTTGGTCTTTTGGCAGAAGTCCCGCAATCAGAAATTGTGGTGGGTAACATTCTAGTGCAAAGCCAAGCTCGAATTCCTTCATTAGTTCGATCAGATAACCATGACGCTCGGTCGGGTAGCGCTCTGGATTGAGGATGCAGGTGAGATCGGCAGGGGTGAAAATGCCTTTGGTTTTAGTTTTGAGGTTTTCATCGCTCAGGAGCGCATAAATGCCTTCTGTCACCCAGTTGGGTTTGAGGACGTTGGTATTTTTGAGGATGGGATGATCGCGGAAGTTGAGAACTAAGCCAAGTCGATGGAGGAGATCGATGAGTTGATCTTGGTTTTGTTCTTCGGGAATTTTGTTTTCGTGGCAGATGCCGATGTAGCGGTTGTAGCTGATGAAGTCTTGGGGCATGGATTCGAGTTGTTGTTTAACCTCAAACCATGTCAGGGGTAGAAGGTCGTAGACTTCTTTGAGGTTAGCGACTTGCTGGAAAATGGCGGTGCGAAGTTCATCAATGCCGATATTGTCTTGGCAGGAGGTTTCGATAATGGCTTGGATGTTAGGATATTTTTCGCGTAATGCCTTGCGGTTGATGTCGAGGGGTTGTTCGTCTTTTTTGTTGCCAACGATAATTACGGGGGACTGTCCACCGAAGCTTTCAATTAGTTTCAGCCAATATTCGATGCGGTTTTCTTCTTCGCTGGTGCGACAATTACAAACTAGGAGATAGAGGCTGCGCTTAGTCAGAAAAAATTGATGGGTAGCATGATAAATTTCCTGTCCGCCAAAGTCCCAAACATTCAGGCGGATGTCTTTGCTATTAACCTGCACGTTCCAAGTTTCTACATTGAGTCCGTCGGTTTGGGATTGATTTTTGTCATATTTATCGCGGATTAGTCGCTCGATAAGGGATGTTTTACCGACGCTGCCTTGTCCGATGAGTAAGAGTTTGGCTTCGTTGAGTGGACGCACTTCACCGCTACGGAGTAATCGCAAGTAATTAAAAATGTCTTCAACTGAACCAACCTCATCAAAAGATCCTAAAATCTCTGGTGAAATAGGAAGCGGATTTCCTCGTAAATCTAGTTTTTTCAATTTCGGCAAACTTTCGATCGCCTCTGGAATCTGGGTTATTTGGTTATCAAAAAGATTAAGCTCAGTGAGATTAGTTAAATTAGCGATCGCCTCTGGAATCTGGGTTATTTGGTTAGAACTGAGGTGAAGCTGCGTCAGATTGGTTAAATTCGCGATCGCCTCTGGAATCTGCGTAATTTGGTTGGATCTGAGGTCAAGCTGCGTCAGATTGGTTAAATTCGCGATCGCCTCTGGAATCTGCGTAATTTGGTTGTTACCGAGATAAAGCTCCGTCAGATTAGTTAAATTAGTGATCGCCTCTGGAATCTGCGTAATTTGGTTGGAAAAGAGGTAAAGCTCTGTTAGATTGTTTAAATTCGTGATCGCCTCTGAAATCTGCGTAATTTGGTTGTTATAGAGGAAAAGCAAATTCAGATTGGTTAATTTAGCGATCGCCTCTGGAATCTGCGTAATTTGGTTGTCACTGAGGTCAAGGTTTGTCAGATTGGTTAAATTCGCGATCGCCTCTGGAATCTGCGTAATTTGGTTGGACAAGAGGTAAAGCTGCCTCAGATTGGTTAATTTAGCGATATCCTCTGGAATCTGGGTAATTTTGTTGTTACGGAGGGAAAGCGCAGTCAGATTGGTTAAATTCGCGATCGCATCAGGTATTTCAGTTAGCTCTACTCGAATTAAGATAAGTTCCTCTAAATGTAGTATTTGCATTACCACATCGGGAATGCTCTCTAAAGGATTGCCACTAATATCCAACTTACACAAATTAGTCAAACCCAATAGTTCGAGTGGAAGCGTTTTTAAATTGTTGCCTGAAACCTGTTGGAGATTGTGGCCTCCTACATATTCATAACCTTGAACCTTCTTTCCCAAAATCAAAGACTCAAGCTGCTGCAACTTACCAATTTCCACAGGTAACTCAGTCAACTCTTGCCCCGACAAGTCTAACTCTCGCCAACCCTCAGCCACGGCGCGATCTATCAGTTGCAATAACTCTTCCTGCGTCATAATTCCAAGGAGAAGGGTAAAAGGAAAGAAGATTAATGAAGATTATCTTAACTGATTAGGGAAAAATGATCGGAAAAGGCGATCGTTGTTTGGAATATTCTGGATTTAGGCGATCGCTGTTCAATACTGTTCGGATAAGGTTTTTTGGTGATCCGCCCTAGATCACAAAGACGCGATAAATCGCCGTCTCTACAATAATCAGTCCTTTGTAGAGACGGCGATTTATCGCGTCTCTTGCCTTAACCGAACCGTAGTGGATCGCTGTTTGGGATATTGCAGATTTAGGCGTAGGCGTAGCCCGTCGTAGACATCGCACATTGAGATGATGGGAAAAGGCGATCGCAAAACATAATAGCCATCATTACCAATCAGCTTGAATTGCTTCCTTAATGTTTAACTCAGATTAAATAACTTTTGCATAAAATATCTTTTATGCCCAATTGGGTAGTTCTCTTGAAAAGCAAATACAGTGTAGCCTTGAGATTCATAAAATTCCTTAGCTTGAAACTCTAATGTTTCAAGATGAACCCCTACACAGTTTTGCTTTTGACCTTCTTTTTCAGCAATTTTAAGGATATTACTTCCAATTCCTTTGCCGCGTAAGTCTTCTTTAACAACTAGGACTCTGATATAAAGCCAATTGCAACCGATTTCACCCAAAACTCCACCAACAATCAAACCTGATTCATCTCGTGCAAAAACTGCTACAGGTTGCCACTCAGAGGAGGTAAAAAAATGTTGATTGAACTGGCGAATCATTTGGATGACGGTCATCCGATCCTGCTGAGTTACTTCCTGTTCTACCTGAACTGTAATCATCCTAACTTACTTCTGGGTATAGCATTTCCCAAGCTAGTAAGGTACACCTGTAGGGGCACGGCACTGCCGTGCCCCTACACCTTGCGATATAATCTTGTACCTCATCTGAATGGGAACAGCTATAAGGTTTTGACTAATACTCATTACCCACTTGTATAGAATTACAGAGTGAGTTCTGACTTATGACTTCTGAATTATTCTTTAATTAAAGCTAATGGATATTTATAAATTTGCAATTAGTCCGCTTTTGTTCAATGTGGTAAAAACAGACCCAGAGTGGTTACACCAGCAGACGATTCGCAGTTTTAGCTGGCTATCACAAACCCCTGCTAGTTGGGCAAACCAACGCTTACAAAAATCTTTATGTCTGTACGATTCCCGCTTAGAACAAAATTTATTTGGGCTAAACTTCCCAAATCCTGTAGGATTAGCAGCTGGCTTCGATAAGGATGGAGTTGCTGCTGGTATTTGGTCTAACTTGGGTTTTGGCTTTGCAGAACTAGGAACTGTAACTTTTCACGCCCAACCAGGAAATCCGCGTCCCCGTTTGTTTCGCTTGCCGTTGGATAAAGCTGCTCTCAATCGCATGGGCTTTAATAATCTCGGTGCAGCAGCAATGGCGACACGTTTGACGCATGAAAAACAGGAGTCAACTCACTTAATACCCATAGGGATAAATTTGGGGAAATCTAAGGTAACTCCCCTAGAAGAAGCCGCACAAGATTATCTCGATAGTTTTCGCTTACTCAAGGATTTGGGAGATTATTTTGTTGTTAATGTCTCTTCGCCTAATACACCAGGGTTGCGATCGCTCC
This sequence comes from Nostoc sp. 'Peltigera membranacea cyanobiont' 213, assembly GCF_002245975.1. Classification (NCBI taxonomy): domain Bacteria; kingdom Bacillati; phylum Cyanobacteriota; class Cyanophyceae; order Nostocales; family Nostocaceae; genus Nostoc; species Nostoc sp. 'Peltigera membranacea cyanobiont' 213. Next base: position 22,797 of record NZ_NOLI01000080.1, read on the forward strand.
AAGATGCCTCTATGCTCAGTGCCATCTTGAATTTATTACAACAAGAAAACACTGCACAAAAACCACTTTTTGTCAAGATAGCGCCAGATTTGGATTGGGTTGCGATCGCTGACATTATTTCTTTGGCTAAAACCTACCAACTAGCGGGAATTATCGCCACCAATACCACCATCAGCCGCGATCGACTGAAAACTCAGGTGATTGACCAAACTGGCAAATCACCCAAGGAAGAAGCTGGTGGAATTAGCGGTGAACCATTGCGCGATCGCTCCACTGAGGTAATTCGTTTTATTTGGCAGCAAACCCAAGGACAAATCCCGATTATTGGCGTTGGTGGAATTTTTTCCCCAGAGGATGCTTGGGAAAAAATTACTGCTGGTGCTAGCCTGATCCAGGTTTATACAGGCTGGATTTATGAAGGCCCGCTGATGGTACGCCAGATTCTTTCAGGTTTACTTTCCAAGTTAGAACAAAGCGGATTAAATTCCATCAACGAAGCTGTGGGCTTAGAATTCAAAAATCAAAAGTAATTAATATTTTTTAATTTTGAATTACGATCCTTCTTCCTCCAGTGGGAAAAACTCCTTAGTTTTTTCCGAGTATGACCAGGCAATACCATCAGGGTCTTTACTGCGACTCCATTCAGGAAACTCTGGATCGTTTCGTCGTTTATAAACCGTGCTGGAATAGACATTTAGCCGTTTGGCAAGTTCAGATTGAATGAGAGAGCCAAAAATTAATTGTTTTTCCAGCGATCGTTTAGCTTCCTCATGGGTTTGAGTTAGCTGTGGTATTGATTCAGTTTCTGCTTCTTCCTCCTCAAGTGTTGTTGGTGGTGGTGCTAGGAGCGATCGCGCAGTTTTAGTAACTGGTTGAGCCGGAAGCTCTTTGACAGGTTCACTACTATCAAGAATATTGCCGAGAATACTGGCAGTTATAAAGTAATAAGACTGCCCCGCCTCTTCGGAGTTGACTATACTGGCACCAAATTCCGAGGCTTTACCATCCAAGTAGCGTTTTGCCGTTGTTCCAGGAAAATTGCCCTTGATTGCCAAGTCCATTGGCGTAAGTCTGCCTTGATTTTCTCGAACCAACTGATGAAAAATTGGGTTAACTCGCACAGTCCACTGTTGCCATTGATATTCCTGCCAAATCTTGAAGCCAATTACCAGCACAATTAGCGCTAGTAAAATTCTCCAGGTAGCAACCAGGAAAATAATCAAAAACGAGATGGGCAAAAGTAGAACGAGAAAAGCCTTGCCATTGTCTTCTATGGGTTTTTCACTCATGCCGATTTTTGCCAAGTGAATTTTGGGAAATAGTATTATATATCTTGGCAAAAATTGTGACACTTTTTTGTATCTTTTGGCAAAGTTGCGGCAAATTTGTTGGCAAAATCTTTCCTGGGCAGGTGTTATAGCCTTTGGAAAGTGTAACTCCTCTAAGATTGGTGTGCGATCGCCCAAAAGTTTTTCCCAGCGAAAAAAAGAAGATTTTTAACTCAACCAACAACTCCATAAATTAAATCGTCAGCCCCTTGACAACAGATAATACATATACTACATTAATAATACAAGTTAACTTTCATTAGAGAGTTAACTTGCACCAGTAGCGGATAGCTCAAATGACAGAGCGCCCACCTTGCCCGTAAAGGCCGATGTATCGAGGGTTATCGTATATAGCTTAAACACCCTTAATCAAACTTCTGGAAGTGCAGGTACAAATCCTGTTCCGCTACACCAAAGTCAGTGCTAAATGACGAATTCTAAATGTTTAACTCATAACTTTATATGTGGTGGGTAGCTCAGTGGTTAGAGCGCCTAAATATCCTTATTCACCCCTTGCCTGAAAAGGCCGACGAATTGAGGGTTATCGCCTGCCAAGCGGGAGGTCGCGGGTTCAAATCCCGCTCCACTACACCAATTAATTTTAGATTTTAGATTGAATTTAAAATCCTAAATTTTCATGTGGCGGGTAGCTCAGAGGTAGAGCGCTAAACATCCTTTTTCACCCCTTGCCTGAAAAGGCCGACGAATTAGGGTTATCGAATCAGGTTCGAGAGGTCGCAGGTTCAAGTCCTGCTCCGCCACCCAAAACCTAATTTTTAATTTTCACCTGGTGGGTAGCTCAATCTGGTAGAGCAATGAACGGGTTAATTCCCATAGTCCTTAGTTCACAAACTTGCCTGCAAAGGCCGACGAATCGAGGGTTATCGTTAATTCATCGGTTGCAGGTTCAAATCCTGTTCCACCAGAGTAAATTTTGCATTTTTAATTTTCATGTGGCGGGTAGCTCAGTTTGGTAGAGCGCCGAAAAACATCCTTGTTCACACCTTGCCTGAAAAGGCCGAAGAATTAGGGTTATCGCATTTTAAGCCGGATGTCGCAGGTTCGATTCCTGCTCCGCCACCTTTCATTTTTGCCCGTAAGGGCCGGGAGATGAAGCGATGAATTACAATTTTTTCACCAAAAAGAAAACAACTACACCACAAAATCAACCTATCCCCGGACGGGAAGCAGAAATGGTTAAGGGACGTTCCGGTGGCTGGATGTTTGATGCTGGCATTTGGAAGATGCTGCGTCGCTGTCTTTTGGTTGGCACAGCAAAAAGCACTTACTACGCTGGTAAACAAGAATTAACTGAGGATTTTGTGACAGTTGTAAGACTTGCTGTTGCCGAAAATCCCAGCCGTGTAGGGGAAGAAATTTTGTATGCTAGCGATGGACGCGCCATCAATAACAGTGCGCCTATATTAGCTTTGGTGCTGCTGTCGATGGGTGAAGCAGCACAGGCAAAACAGGCGTTTGGTGAAATTTTCCCGCAAGTTGTCCGCACCGGTAGCCACTTCTACGAATGGTTGAACTACACAAAATCTCTGCGGGGATTTGGCAAAGTCGTGCGGGAAGCTGGTAAAACTTGGCTCTCAAGGGAAGATGTCAAGGGTTTAGCTTATCAACTGTTGAAATATCAACAGCGTCAAGGCTTTTCCCACCGAGATGCGTTGCGGTTGTTCCATGTCAAACCGCCTACAGAAAATCACCGTCAACTATTTGAGTGGGTAGTTAGAGGCTGGGAAGAATTGCCAGCAGACATCCCCTCAGAGGCTTTGGCACAAATTTGGTGGTATGAGTGGCTGAAGCGGAATCCTACCCAAACCCATGAAGCTATTTTGCAAGGACACTTAACCCACGAAATGGCTGCACCGGTGGGCAAAATGGATCGGCAAGCTTGGCAGCTGCTATTTCAGGAAATGCCAATAGGTGCAATGTTGCGTAACTTGGGTTCTTTAACTGAACTGGGTGTGTTACGAGCCGATGAAAATGCTAACTTGCTGCGAGTGGAAGAAGTTCTTAATCGCAGAGAACATCTGCGTAAAGGGCGCATTCATCCGATTGATGTTTTGAAAGCACTCAAAACTTATGAATCTGGTGGAAGATTAGGACGCAGTAAGAAAACTTGGAATCCAGTTCCTCGGATTGTGGACATTTTAGAAAAGGCGGTTGAACTGTCTTTTGATGTCGTCAAACCCACAGGTAAAGTGTTTATGCACGCCGTAGACATTTCTGCTTCTATGGGTAACTTAGTTGCAGATATGGGACTGAGTTGTTGTGAAATTGCCACCACAATGGCACTGGTGACAGCAAAAGCGGAGAAAAACTACATGATTCGCGGCTTTTCTACCGAATTCCGTGATTTAGGTATCAGTGCCAAAGATAGTTTTAGTTCTGCGGTTCGCAAAGCTAGCAACCAAAACTTCGGCGGAACGGATGCATCTGTAGCCTACGACTGGATGATTAAGAATAAGTTCAAGGCAGATGTAGTCTGCTTTTGGACTGACTCGGAAAGCTGGGCTGGAAATAAGCATCCAAGTCAAGCGCTGAAGGAGTACCGCAAAAAGGTAAATCCTAACGTCAAGGCGGTGTATGTCACCTTGACACCTTACCAAATTACTTTGGTAGATCCTCAAGATTCGCTGTCTTGGGATTTGGCAGGGTTCGATCCGGGAACGCCTCGGATCATCCAGATGCTTGCTACGGGTGAGTTGTAGATATTTTTGAAGGATGAAATACTTTATCCTTCATATTTCATGGCGGGTTATCCTTGTTCGCCACTTGCCTTTCGAGGACGAAGAATTTAGGGTTATCTGGTTACGTCTCCACCATTGTGGGGATTAGCGGGTTCAATCCCCGCACCCGCCTTTATTTGATTCAGAATTTACACAAAGACGTAAATTACAGCTATTTTCAGGTAAGGGACTTCCAAATAAAAAAATACTCAACTACTTCCTGTGGGGTGGGCAACATGAGCGCCTTTGTATATGAGCGGGCAGATGCCCACCCCACAAAATTGGGTAATTTATTTGTTGGAAGTCCCTAAATTGAATTTTCCCAAGCTATTCTTGATAATTAAGTTTAATTACCAATTTACAAAAATTCTTTCGGGTTCCAAGGAGCATTAGAACGATAACCAATGATGACATTATCCCACAGCTTTTTTTTCTCATTATCCTCATTGCCTTGATATTTAATGTAACCCCTGGTAAACCACAAACTATCTAAATAGCGTTGATTTTTTATTTCTCCCCGCACGGAGTTAGGAAATATTTTATCTACCCACTTTGTGGAAATTGTTTGACTTAAAAGCTTGTCTTGACCTTTGGCATAAATTATGGCTGCATAAGGAGAGGTTCTTGCTTCTAGTCCGCTAAATAACAAAAATAGGTCAATCTCTGATAAATCAGCAATCAATTCTACATAACCCAGTTCTACGCCTTTAGAATGCAGGTAGTGGTAATAGTAAGCTAAATGCCAAGATACTCGTCGCACAATTTCAGGATCTTCATTATCACCCATTTCGATGAGTAGGGGTTTGAGTGCTTCTATTTTACGGTCTTCATCGGTAGCTGCTGCAATTGCAATATCTACTCTGCCCATTTGTATCAAGCGAAGAATAGCATCTGCATCATGACTGAAGCGTTCGTGGGCATCAAAAGCAAGGTTGCAGGGAAAATATATTATATATGGCTCTGGAGATTGAGAATTTTCTAGAATGTCTAATATCCAAGCGCCATAATCGAGATTAATATTATCTCTGGGGCACACGTGCCCAAAAGCTCCGGCTATTCCAGGGCGTTCTAATTCTTTTTGACGAATTAGCTGCATCATTTCTTGGATGGGTGGCATACCTTCAGCAATTTGTTGCTTAATCTGCAAATCTTCATCATCATCCCAGGTGTATTGCTGAGTTCTACTGTAAATTTTGCCAATTTGGTAAGCAGCACAAGCTCTAATAGTTAAGTCAGGATGATCCAAAGCTGCTATGAGTTTTGCTCCTGCTTGTGTCCATGTCTCACCGTAGCCATAAAAGTAAATTTTAGCTGCTTCAATTGCTTCATCACTAGGAAGTTGGCGTTGTTTATCGCCAGCCAGTTGTTCCAACCAGTGAAAAATCAGGCTGTTATAAGGCTCATCTTTGCTAAACCATTGAAATTCATTGCAAAATTCCTCAAAGATATCTGGCGTGAGAGTTGCTTGATAAGCGATCGCCTGTAAGATATCTGGTAAACGTTCTGCTACTCGATTGCTTTGCTTTTTTTCTGCTTCTAAGGCTGTTTTGATTCTATCGATCGCTTGTTCCCTAATTATCCAGTCTTCACTATTTACCAATTTGATAAATCTAGCAAAAATCCAGTCCCATTGTTCTGGTGTGTATTCCCGATTCAGAGGAATACCCAAGCCTTGTGCAAAGTTTCGTTCTTCCCAGTAAGGCGCTAGTGGCGTAGGCGCATCACAAAGATTTATGGCAATTTCAACAATTTCTTCAGGAGTTTTTTCTTCAGTCATAATTTAACTTAAATAAGCGATCGCTATTCCTTTTAAATCTAATGCACCGCGTCCTTCTCAAGGAGTTTCTGAGGATGATTCTGAGCAAGATTTTGTGGGAGCGTTTACTTGCTCTAAGGTATTGGTTAATGAGTCATCCCGTAGTATGGGGTATCTGCTTTGGGAATTTATAACATCGTCAAAAGCTTCCAGATCCTCTAGAGCTTCTAATGCAGACTGATATCGCTGTTTGAAGTCATCCAGCACCATTTTACTGAGAATTTTAGCTAGGGAATTGCTCACTTTAGAGCGTAGTTTACCGCCGTAGGCATCGCTCCATTTGATCTCTCCATAACCATCTCTACCTAGCTCACGGGGTGCTACACCAGTCAAGGCTTTAATCCCAACCATACCCACTGCATAGATATCACTACTGTAGTGGGGACGGCCAAAACATTGTTCGCTTGGTGCGTAACCCTGAGTCCCAATGCCAATGGTAAAGGGGGTTTGCTCTTGTGCATCAAGCTGTTTGATGCTGACTTCTTTGACGGCTCCAAAGTCAATCAATACAAGTTTTCCGTCTGAGTGTCGCCGGATGATATTACTGGGCTTAATATCCCGGTGAATCACGTTGTTTTTATGAACAAATGTTAATGTTTGCAATAAGTCCCTGACAATTTTGATCGTGGCAATTTCATCAATTGCTCTACCTGGTGGCAATTCCTGATTTAAAGGATGACCAATTATCTGTTCTTGCACTAGATAAAATTCCTCATCTTCTTCAAAATAAGCCAAAAGTTGAGGGATTTGATCGTGTGTTCCCAATTTTTCTAGAGTTTGCGCCTCTGAGTGAAATAAACGTCTGGCAAGTTGCAAGGCTTCTGGTTTGGTGCTGGCTGGTTTTAGTTGCTTAAGAACACATTGCGGATTTCCAGGACGTTGAGTATCTTCAGCAATGTATGTTTCGCTGAATCCACCGGAACCGAGAACTTTGACAATTTTGTAGCGTCGAGCCAGAACTTTCCCTGATAAGGCTAAATCTCGTTGCTGGATTAGGTCTTGCAAGTCATCTTGTTGACTGATAATCTCTTGGACAACGGGAGAAGTTTTATACTTCTGAAAAATATCTACTAATTGGCGTTTCCTGATATTTTCTCTGACTAATGAGGTTCCCAGGTAGGAAAATCCGGTCATCGCGATCGCAATCATTGGTACAGTAGTAGGGAAAATTAACTGACCATAGATAAACAACCCATAACTAATTCCTACCCAAGTGCCAGAAAGGGCGAGGCCATATAGAAATCTATTGATACTACGCTTGCGTCTGCTAATCATCAAGGCTGTACTGCCAACTAGAATTAGCACAAACAAACCCCGCAATGGTGGAGTGTTAATTCCTGGAGCGATCGCTTTTCCTGACATTAAAGTTGCGATCGCATTGGCGTGAATTTCCACGCCTGACATGGGTTTGGCACTGTTGCTAGCAGCGACTGGATAATAATCATTATTTAATTTATCTGTTGCACCTATTAGCACTATTTTGTCTTTGAAGACCTTTCCCTGCTGCAAATAGGTGTTCCAGTTTTCCGGGTCGAGGACGTGCCAAAAGGGTATTTGCTCAAATGTACCCGCAGGGCCCCAAAAATAAATGCGATCGCCCTTTGGTCGGGGATAATTTACTTCTGCTATCCTGAGTGCTGCTTCATCAAAAGAGGGTAGCTTCTCGATCAAATTATCTTCAGCCAACGACTTAGAAAATTCACTCGCCAATCGATGAACTTTACCATCAGCTTCTAAGGGGAAATTAACTGAGCCAATGGACACTGACCCTGTACGAAACATCTGTTGTGGGTCTATCAGTTGTGTAAAAGACCCTTGGCGCGTCTGGGAATTTTCGTAGACGGCTGCTAAAGTAATTTTACTACCATATTTTTGCAATACTGTATGAAGTTGGCGATCGTCAGTAGCTCCATAGCTACTAGGAGTGTCAAATATTACATCTACTGCTACAGAGCGGACACCTGCTTTGATTAATTTTGTAATTATCTGGGCATAAGCAGCACGTTTATAAGGATAAGATTTCAGTGTTTCTAGGTAGGCATACTGTTTTGGATTTGTTTTATAGTACTGTTCGGGAACTGATATTGACTGATCGTCTATTGCTAAAATTACAATGTCTTCTGGAGGTATAATCGGCCCGCGCAGTTGAAAAAAGCCAGAAAGCGCCTTACTTTCCATCAATTGAACCAATTCTCCTCCAGAAGCACTCAGCAATGCTGCACCCATTACCCAAGCCCCAGCGAGGAGATGGCCTAAGCGAATCATCCACCTAGACTGGCGAGCCGATGCTGTCGAGGTTACTTTTGTCGGTTTGCTTGAGTGTCTATTGGCAGCAGAGACATAGTTCTTAGTTAAGGTAGATGTAGGTTCTTCTGCCATATTGTGTTACTGATTGATTTAAGTCCAACACTTTTATTTATTCAGACCACGTTTTAGTGCAAGCACATTGAAATAAGACTTAAATGACAATCTTATACATTTGTAAAGTATCTTCTATCAATCGACAAACTTTTATTAGCAGAGCTAGCCCCCAAGACATTCCTACTCAGGTACTGCTTAACTTATTATTTTTCTGTTAAGTGAGTTACAACTAGTGATTGTCTCACAGATCGGAGTCGAAGTAGATCCGACTCTGTAATTGGTTGCAGCAAGATTTTACCGTAACCTAACCAACAGGTATGCTCCTAACTGGGTGTTTTACCATAAGCTGTCCCAAGGCCGTCTTCTGTCTTTGGCGCAATATTGGTACTCCCCACAAAGCTTGTCCTGATACTGACAGCTTCACTTTATAGATAGGCATCAACTTATATCCTACTCTAAGCTTATGCTATACCTCTTTAGGAGTAAACTTTAGTGTTATACAGCAATGAATGCTGTTATTGGTTCAATTTTATTGGTAGATTTCGATCGCAGGGTAGCTCTTGCAGTGCTGGAGGTGAATAAGGTTTAGCACCCAGGATCTCAACTCCAATATTGCATCCGTTTTTATGCTTTGAAAGAGGTAGGATAAAAGCTATAGATGAAGACTTACTTTATAGATATTAGCAAACAAGGCATTTGAAAATTGCTATAATCTATTGTTCCATCTAAATTCATTTATATTATTAGGTGTAAATTTGTATGGGTTCTCCAATGAATCGTCTGTCTATTTTTGTAGACGGAAACAATATGTTCTATGCACAACAAAAAAATGGGTGGTTTTTTGACCCGCGACGAGTCTTAGAATACTTTAAACATGAGCAATCAGAAACAACATTAATTAATGCATTCTGGTACACTGGCTTAAAAGACCCACAGGATCAACGAGGTTTTAGAGATGCTCTAATTAGTCTAGGATATACAGTCCGAACTAAAATTCTTAAAGAATATTATGATGATACGTCCGGTCGTTACTCGCAAAAAGCTAATTTAGATATTGAAATTGTTGTAGATATGTTTAATACAGTAGACCAATATGACCGAGTAGTATTATTCAGTGGCGATGGAGATTTTGAAAGAGCAATTGAACTATTACGGTCGAAAAATACACATATTACGGTAGTATCAACAGAAGGAATGATTGCTAGAGAACTACGGAACGCTACTGATAGATATATAGATTTAAATGATATCAGAGATCAAATAGAAAAAACCGAAGGTTAATAGCCTTAGCAATTATTTACAAAGGTAAGAGTAAAAGAAAAACTAAGGTTGAAGATATATTGAGCCACAAGTAAAAACTAAAGAACAAACGGCAAATGACAAACAAAACCGATCGAATCATCATTTTTGATACTACACTGCGAGATGGAGAGCAGTGTCCGGGAGCGACTTTGAATATAGACGAAAAGCTAGTTATTGCCAAACAACTGGCGCGTCTGGGTGTGGATATAATTGAGGCAGGATTTGCCTTTGCTAGTCCGGGAGATTTTGAAGCAGTCAGTAAGATTGCCCAAATTGTCGGGACAGAAAATGGCCCAGTAATTTGCAGTTTGGCAAGAGCCATTAAAGCAGATATTGAAGCGGCCGCAGAATCATTAAAACCAGCTGTAAAAGGTAGAATTCACACATTTATTTCGACTTCTGATATTCATTTAGAGTATCAGTTGCGGAAGTCACGGGCAGAAGTGCTAGCGATCGCAGAAGAAATGGTAGCCTATGCCAAGTCCTTCATGACAGATATCGAATTTTCGCCAATGGATGCGGCCCGTACCGATCCAGAATTTCTGTATCAAGTTTTAGAACGAGCGATCGCAGCTGGTGCAACAACAGTTAACATTCCCGATACCGTGGGTTACACCACCCCTAGCGAATTTGGAGCAATGATTAAGGGGATTATTGAAAATGTCCCCAACATCGACCAAGCAATTATTTCCGTTCACGGCCACAATGATTTAGGTTTGGCAGTTGCTAACTTCTTAGAAGCCGTAAAAAATGGCGCACGGCAACTCGAATGTACAATTAATGGCATTGGCGAACGCGCCGGAAATGCCTCATTAGAAGAGTTGGTGATGGCGCTACACGTCCGGCGACAATATTTTAATCCCTATCTGGGAAGACCAGAAGAATCTCAAGAATCCCTGACAAATATCGACACCCGGCAAATTTACAAAACCTCACGCTTAGTTTCCAATTTGACGGGTATGTTGGTACAACCAAATAAAGCGATCGTTGGGGCGAATGCCTTTGCTCATGAGTCTGGGATTCACCAAGATGGTGTCTTAAAAAACAAGCTCACCTACGAGATTATGGATGCCAAATTGATTGGTTTGACAGACAATCAAATAGTTTTGGGCAAACATTCAGGGAGAAATGCTTTCCGCACCCGCTTAAAAGAATTGGGCTTTGAACTGTCGGATACTGAGTTAAATAAAGCTTTTGTTAGGTTCAAAGAAGTAGCAGATAAAAAGAAAGATATTTCTGATTGGGATTTGGAAGCGATCGTTAACGATGAAATTCAACAAGCACCCGATTTGTTCCGGGTAGAGTTGGTGCAAGTTTCCTGTGGTAGCAACGCCCGTCCCACTGCTACAGTCACCCTGCGGACTCCAGAAGGCGAAGAATTAACCGATGCTGCGATCGGTACTGGGCCAGTGGATGCAGTTTACAAAGCCATCAACCGGGTAGTGAATGTACCCAACGAGTTGATTGAGTTTTCTGTGCAGTCAGTAACAGCCGGTATTGATGCCATTGGAGAAGTAACGATTCGTTTACGTTATGAATCTAAAGTGTTTTCTGGCCATGCAGCGAACACAGATATCATCGTGGCATCCGCGCAAGCTTATGTAAATGCCTTGAATAGGTTGTATGCTGCATTGCAAACTCAAGAAAAACCAGAGAAAGCAACTGCACAGAAAGTTTGAAATCGGCTCTGTCAAACTGCCAGTTTTTAGCTGATGCTAACAAACTCCTCTCCAACTTTGGGGAGGAGTTATTTGTGAGTTCCAAAAAATCGTTGGAAATTATGCTGACAGAAAAACATATAACTATCAGGGAAGTCACCAGCAAAGAAGATTCACTGATTGCAAAACACTCTTATCAAATGTGGCTAGATATTGGTGTTGATGAGAGTAATCTACTTCTGGAGTGGCAGAATATTACCTTCAAATTCATAGAAGAAGCGCGTCGAGATTTGTTTTATAAAGCTTTTATTGCAGAGGTTGATAATACAGTCGTGGGTTCTGCAAGTTGTCAACTGTTTGCAGGTTTATACCCGAATGTTTTCAAAGATGAATACCGCAAATTTGGATATATTTGGGGCGTTTACGTTGAACAATCTTACCGCAGACAAGGTATCGCTAAATGCCTAACTAATAGAGCAATTGAATATTTAAAAACGATTGGCTGCACGCGAGTAGTTCTTAACGCCTCGCCATTGGGTCAACCAGTTTATTCCAGTCTCGGTTTTTCTGAAGGAAATTTAATGCAATTAGATTTGATTTAAGGACAGCAATTTGTTGCCTTGTAGTGATGCGCGATCAACCTAAATTGATGTAAGAAGATATTTGTCAAACTTACGTTAAATAGGATAGCTGTAAGTGTTTGGATGTATGTAGTTACTATTAGTCTGACTTGTACTAAAAGTCAAGTTTATTGAGTTAATTATTAATATTTTTTACTTTTTTAGATTTTTCGATTTACTTGTATGCATAAAACTTTATTCTGGGAAACGATGTTTATAATCAGTCAACTTGTATGAGTAGCGAAAAAACAACAGAATTGCCGCTCTGGGTACAAGATAGAGATATAGTCATTGCTCATGATGAAGAAGTACAGTGGCGAGAAGGAAAACGCCCGGATTATTCATACACCAATGAATTTCTTCATCAAGAAAGCAAATTTCAGCATCCAGAAGGTTCTTTAGAAGCGATCGCCCAAAACTTAGTCCGAAATTTTGAGATGGAAGCTTCTAATAAATCTAATCCTCAACAGTGGCTCTCGATTGTTACTGATAAGTTTAAAATGAGTACTAATGGGGGACAACAATTCACTGCTCAGGATGTTGCAGTTGAAGGTACTTATAACCTGTTTTTGGGTGAAAGTGACCAGTATAGCTCCGAAACAGAAACCTTTGAATCTTCATTTCAAGTTTTTCATAATGCTTTTCCTAATGGCTTTCTTTGGGAATTAACAGAAGTTCTTTCGGGGCCGCCTAATGTTACCTTTAAGTGGCGACATTGGGGAACATTTAATGGTTCCTATAAAGACTATGCACCCACAGGTGAAACAGTAGAAATTGTAGGAGTTAGTATTGCTCGCGTGACTGATGACTTAAAGATTGAGTCTTTAGAGCATTATTTTGATAATAATGTCTTTCTGCAAAAATTAACGGCAGGTGGTTGTCCCTTCCATTCTCAAAATCAGAACAATCACTAATTTTGATTTAGCCGTAGTCATCAAATAGCAAGCACACTCGATTGGCGCTCTTAGGAAACAGCAGCGAACGCCGATCGAGTGAGTATAATCATTGAAAATATGCAATGGATGTCATATTATCTGCAATTGGAAACTTATTATTAGGGCTGATGAGGGGATGCAGATAAATTTTAATAAATTGAAAAATGCCGTTCATGGTATTACTGTTTGCACAGTACTAACTGGTGTGACTGAAGGTGTAAACCCAGCCAGTTTACCTAACTTCTGGGGTACAAAGTCGGTTTCTTTGCTACCTTGAACCTCAAGTAGCAATCTCGCACCGCCAACAACAAGCCTTTGATGGCATCTTGTCTGCCTGTTTTGACTAAATCATCTGCCTTTTTGAAAAAATGCGATCGCCATTTACCATCGTTATTGCCATACAATTCGATTAAATACCACCCTGCAAGATACTCAGCTAAAGGATCGAGACAGAAACAGATTCTGTCTTTGGCAGAACCGATAGTTTGAATTAGGTGTAGGCGCTTTTCGAGATAATCTAGGTGTGCTTCGGGGTCATCAATACCCAAACCGGCTAATGCAGCAATGGCATCTGCACGCTTGGCGGTTGCTGGTTGATAACTTTGCTGCAAGCATTCCCAAGCGATCGCTTTGGCATCTTGATGCACAGTGCGATCGTCAAATCGATCGTCTGTAACATCACGATTGAGTTTATTGATATAACCCAGCATCAAATTGGGAATATTCTCTGGTAACGCAGAAATATTAGATGCAACGTCTTTACTGGCGATTAACTGTTCAGCATAAACTTTAGCCAGCAAAACAGTGATATTATTTTGACCTACCATCAGAGAAAGACGGTTACAAGCGTCAAAAAATTCTTGGTCGGTAAAGCGATCGCGTTTACCTCGCTGCATCAGATATTAACTGTGGGGGCTGTCTTTGAGCCTCACCAAAATTTTAGTCGCACACCAACGTCATCTGCTCAAAGTTGGCACGTGTCGTCCCCAACTCTGGACGATGAAAAATCGTCCAGAGTTGTATAAGTTCGTTCAAAACATTCAGTATCTTTGGATCTGTGACTAAATTCGGTTCCATATTCTTCGACACAGTATCACAGTATCACAGTCAATACCCCCTAATATTAGATGGGACGGCTCAAAGTCGTTTGAACTTTTTGTGGAGAAATCTCAATGACCATTTCAATGTACCAAGCTTCAATACCTGTATCTATTCGCACACTGAATAATCTGATAAATATTCTGCAAAAAGGTGCTACTTATGCGGAAACTAAAAAAATAGATCCTTCTGTGTTTATAAATAGTCGTCTATCCCCAGATATGTTTCCGTTATCAAAACAAGTACAAATTGCCTCTGATATTGTAAATAGAGGTGCTGCACGATTAGCTCTTATAGAACCACTCCAATTTGAGGATAATGAAACTACATTCCCTCAACTTATTGACCGCATTCAAAAAACTATCTCTCATTTAAATACGTTTAAACCTGAACAAATTGACGGTTCAGAAGAAAGAGAAATTACCCTACAAATGCGTGACAAGACTTTATCTTTTCAAGGAATGCCATATCTGTTCCATTTTGTTTTACCAAACCTTTATTTCCATGTCACAACAGCATATAACATTCTCAGACACTGCGGTGTCGAACTTGGCAAACAGGACTTTCTTGGTCAGCCTTAACCCAAGCAATATCTAACCTAATTTTTTCGAGATTTTTCAATCAAAACTTGCGTTATAGCGTTTCCTAATCACATGAGGTACATCATAGTCCCCTCATAGCTTGCGGGGAGGGGGTTGGGGGT